>NZ_JBMFOO010000005.1:0-61038 GCF_049969575.1 Thermodesulfovibrio sp.
TTAAATTTTGGATTTTCTTAAACATGCTCCCTCCCCTTTATTTCTTTTTTATTGTATAGTCTTAATCTTATAATTTGGACTATAATTATATATAACAGATATAAATATAACATGAATAAGAAAAAAAAGCAACAAAAATATCTTTGTGAACTGCCTTCAGTAAAAAAAATAAAAAAAAGTAAAATAATTAGATTTAAAAATGGAGCATGGCAGGGAATAAAAAGCCTTCCATATAAAGATAAAAAGGGGAACTGGATTTCTATTGAAAGATTTCCTTTAATAAAATCTGATTCAATTAAATTTGAGCTTAGATATTTTGAAATAGCCCCTGGTGGATGCTCCTCTCTTGAGTATCATAAACATTCCCATGTTGTTATATGTCTAAAGGGAAAAGGGAAAGTGCGTCTTGGTAAAAAAAATTACATTTTAAAATATCTTGATATACTCTACATAGCACCTAATGAGATACATCAGCTAATTAATCCTTTTAAGGAGCCTTTTGGATTCCTATGTATTGTTGATTCTCAGCGGGATAAACCTGTTGAAATTAATGAATAATATTCCTGTAAGCTGCTATAAAATTTTTTATTTCTTTGATAAAAATTTCAATATCAGATAAATTTTCCCTCAAAATTTTATACAGTTCCTCATCAAGCATTTTTACCGCAGCATTTTTTATATTTTTTGCCGCTACCGCAGGGACAGGGATCGTTCCGTCCTATTTTTTTAGGTTTTTCAACTGGCCTATTCGCGCCATCTCCACCGCTTCTTTGAATCTTTTGTGTCTTTTGAACTTTAACTTGAGATTCCTCCCTTACCTGAATTTTAAACAGTCTTGTAAGAATGTCTGATATTATATTTCGTGACATCTCCTCAAAAAGTTCAAAAGCTTCTTTTTTATATTCTACAAGAGGATCCTTTTGAGCATATCCTCTAAGTCCAATCCCTTCTTTAATATGGTCTATTGCAAGAAGATGATCCTTCCACTTTGTATCAATAACATGAAGGAAAATCATCTTTTCCACATCACGCATCAATTGAGTTCCAACCTTTGACTCCTTTTGCTCATAGGCTTCCTTAAGTTTTTCATTGAGATACTGTTTTATTTCCTCTTTTGATTTATTGCTTAAATCAACATCAATATCGAATCTTACATTTATCTGCTCCTTAAGTTTCTCAATCCCTTCATCTTGCTCAGATAAATAAAAATCAACCAATTCATCAATTTCCATTTCAAGAAGTTCAAAAACTTTATCTTTCAATGATTCACTTTCAAGAACTTCTTTTCTGAAAGAATAAATCTCTTTTCTCTGACTGTTCATAACATCGTCATATTTAAGCAGATGTTTTCTTATATCAAAGTTGTGGGCTTCCACTCTTTTCTGAGCATTTTCAATTGCCTTTGAAACCATTTTGTTTTCTATTGGAGTGTCATCTTCAATTTTCAAAAAATGCATAAGATTCTGAAGTCTTTCTCCACCAAAAAGCCTCAGAAGTTCATCTTCAAGAGAAAGATAAAAACGGGAAGAACCAGGATCACCCTGTCTTCCTGCCCTACCTCTTAGCTGATTGTCAATTCTGCGGGATTCATGTCTTTCTGTACCAATTATATGAAGACCACCAAGTGAGACAACTTTTTCGTGCTCTTTTTCGCAAATTTCCTTGGCTTTTTTTAAAGCCTCTGTGAACTCTTCTTCAGTGTAGTTTTTTCCATTAAGCATTTCCCTCGCCAGAAATTCAGGATTTCCACCAAGAAGTATATCCGTTCCTCTGCCTGCCATGTTTGTTGCAATTGTTACAGCACCAATTCTTCCAGCCTGGGCAACAATTTCAGCTTCTTTATCATGATACTTGGCATTTAAAACATTGTGGGGAATTCCCTTTTTCTTAAGCATTCTACTGAGTAGTTCAGACTTTTCTATTGATGTTGTTCCAACCAGCACAGGTCTTCCTGTTTTATAACATTCTTCAATTTCTCTTACAACTGCTTCGTATTTTGCTTTTTCAGTTTTATAGACTGAATCTGGATAATCAATTCTTATCATAGGTTTATGGGTAGGAATTACGACAACTTCAAGATTGTATATCTCTGCAAACTCAGCTGCTTCTGTGTCGGCTGTTCCTGTCATTCCGGCAAGTTTTTTATACATTCTAAAGTAATTCTGAAAGGTTATTGTAGCAAGTGTTTGATTTTCCGCCTCTATTTTTAATCCTTCCTTTGCCTCAATAGCCTGATGAAGCCCATCAGACCAGCGTCTTCCTGGAAGAAGTCTTCCTGTAAATTCATCAACAATAATAACTTTTCCATCTTTTACAACATAGTCAACATCTTTTTTAAAAAAGTAATGAGCTCTTATAGCCTGATTAATATGATGCACTATCTGAATATTAGAAGGATCATAGAGATTGTCTATTCCAAGTAGTTTTTCCGATTTACGAGAACCCTGCTCTGTAAGCACCACTGTCTTTAGCTTTTCATCAAGTTTGAAGTCTTCATCAGGTTTCAGGTATTTGATAATTCTATTTACAGCGTAGTAAATATCCGTTGATTCTTCTGAAGGGCCTGAAATAATAAGAGGTGTTCTTGCTTCATCTATGAGAATACTGTCAACTTCATCAACAATTGCATAGTTAAGCTCTCTCTGACAGAGTTCATCAACATTGTAAACCATATTGTCTCTGAGATAGTCAAAACCGAATTCATTATTTGTTCCATAGGTAATGTCTGCAGCATAGGCTTGTTTTTTACTGCAAGGGCGAAGCCTGTCAAAGCGTTTATCAGCAACTCTGTAAGTGGGATCATAAACAAATGAGGCATCAGGCTGAATTACACCAACACTAAGCCCTAAAAAATTATAAATTGGCCCCATCCACTGAACATCTCTTCTTGCAAGATAATCATTAACTGTCACAACATGAACACCTTTGCCTTCCAGCGCATTTAAATATGCAGCCAGAGTTGCAACAAGGGTTTTACCTTCTCCTGTTTTCATTTCTGCAATTTTGCCCTCGTGAAGCACAATTCCACCCACAAGCTGAACATCAAAATGGCGCATTCCAAGAGTTCTTTTTGCAACTTCCCTGACTACTGCAAAGGCTTCTCTTAAGAGATCATCAAGGGATTCACCTTTTGAAAGTCTTTCTTTAAATTCTTCAGTTTTGGCTTTTAATGCTTCATCGGAAAGCTTGGAAATTTCAGGCTCAATTGCATTGATTTCCTCAACGATTTTGAAATATCTTTTAAGTTCTCTTTCATTCTTTGTTCCAAAAATTTTTTCCAGAATTTTTACCATAAATGTATCTTAAAATACCGTAACTCATTAATTCAAGAAAAACCTTCCAATATGGTATGATAAAACTATGTTAAATCCAGATTTTTTAAAAACAGTAAGTTTTAATTGCGATGTGTCAGATGCCAATTACTGGGGTTATTTTTCAATCTGTACACTACTACTTCGTCTTAGAGAGCTTTTCAAAATTGAAAGAGGACTTGAACCATGGGATAGGATAAGCAATGATGAGATACTTCCGTGGATTGAAAGAAAAGAAGCAGTCTGGAAAAAGCTTGAAAATGCCTCTTTAATTCCAGTTCAAATTAATGGTAAATTTTATTCACCCTTCGATATTGAAGAAATAAACAGCATTATTGTAAACAATGGCTTTGTTTACGGAGCTGGTTTTGCCTTATTTATGAAACCGAGCTTTTTTATTGGCTTAATTCACAGATTTGAAAAAGTTGAGGGGTATGATGTTTATTTCATTGAAAAAGAAATTGTAAGAGATATCTTTTCCTCGCCAGGGATGAGTGTTGGTCATACAGTTTTCATAAGATTAACAGATATAAAATACAGGTTATGGGAAAATTTGCAGAGCTGGAGGGGGAAAAACAGTCATGAATTTCTCTTAAAATCTGGAATTCTCCATGAATATCAAATTTCTTCTAAGGAATTTCAAAAGATTATTGATACATATTCAAAAATAGTCCTTTATCACGAAATAGCAGAACAGGAATTGAATTCCTCTTGCTGGAATGAAATGATAAAAAAATGTGATAATTCAAAAACAGAACATATCTTAAGAGGAATTTTAGACTTTGTTGCTGATTTCTCAGAAAAAGGACCTGTGCATAAAGCCTCTCTTGAAAGAAATAAAGAGCTTCTCAGTTTATACATACTTACGCAAGGTGCTTATCAAAAGAAGATACTTAACAATGTTTTTTTGCAGATACAACAAGCACTCATCTCAGAGGACTGGCAGAAAATTGAAGAAATAAGAAATATAGAGTTTAACAGATGGAAGAATAATCATAAACAAATACTGGAAATTTTTAAATTGCAAGGCTTTGATGGAGTTAAAACTCTAACTGATAAAATATTTGAAGGAGGAATAAATTGAAAGAATTTATTGAAACAATTGAAAAACTATCAAAAAAAATCCAAAGACAGATAAATCTAATGGAAGTCTGTGGAACTCATACAGTATCAATATTCAGACATGGCATAAGAAGTTTGATCCCTTCAAATATAAAACTGCTGAGTGGTCCTGGATGTCCTGTTTGCGTAACTCCAATACAAGACATTGACAGAATGCTTTACATCGCAAAACAGCCCAATGTGATTCTGACAACCTTTGGAGATATGATGAGGGTGCCGGGAAGCGATGGCTCTCTTTATAAAGCAAAAGCTGAAGGAGCTGATGTTCGAATGGTTTACTCCCCATTGGATGCATTAAAAATTGCTCAGGAAAATAAAGATAAAAAAATAGTATTTTTTGCAGTAGGATTTGAAACAACCTCACCTCTTATAGCAGCTACAGTTGCCGTTGCAGAAGACAAAAAAATTGACAATTTTTACATTTATTCAGTTCATAAATTAGTTCCACCAGCACTTGAAGTTCTGGTAAATACAAAGGAACTCAAACTTGATGGGTTTATTCTCCCGGGTCATGTAAGCACAATAATTGGGAGTAAACCATATGAATTTATTGTATCAAAATACAAAAAAGCTTGCGTAATCACAGGATTTGATGCCGATGATATTTTGCAGGCAATAACTATGTTACTGAAACAAATTTTAGAAGATGACCCAAGAATAGAGATACAGTATAAAGATGCTGTAAAACCGGAAGGTAATCCAAAGGCAATTGAATTTATAAACATGTATTTTGAACCATTTGATAGTAACTGGCGAGGCATTGGAGTAATTCCTAAGAGTGGTCTTAAACTTAAGAAAGAGTATTCACATAGAGATGCTGAAAAAGTTTTTGATATTCCTCCAATCAACTCAAAGGAACCAAGGGGATGTCAATGTGGAGCTGTCCTGAGAGGAGTTAAACTCCCACCTGAATGTCCTTTATTTGGAAAAATCTGCACTCCTCAGAATCCTGTTGGAGCATGCATGGTCAGCTCAGAAGGAAGCTGTGCAGCCTATTATAAATATGGAGGAAATTAATCTACATTAACAATTTTGTATGAATGAATTATCTTTGCCGAATGCTCTAAAGTTGCCTTAACAGAGCAGTATTTTTCCATGCTCAGTTGAACAGCTCTTTTTACAGCCTCTTCTGAAAGATTTCTCCCTTTAATGATAAATTCAATTTCTATTTCAGTAAATCTTTTTGGATATTCTTCAGCCTGCTTCCCTTGAATATTTATCTCTATATCTCTTACATCCTGCTTTTTCTTTGCAAGAATTGAAGCAATATCCATGCCACTGCATCCTCCCAATCCAACAAGCAATAGCTCCATTGGACGCATCCCTGTATTTTCACCACCATAATCTGGACTTCCATCCATAACAATAGCATGACCTGTGCCAGATTGTCCTACAAACTGTAATCCCCCTGCCCATTTTACCTTTGCCTTAAGCATAAAATCCTCCTTGATGAATTTTTTTAATTTTACCATTAAAATAATTTTTAATGCATAGAGTTTTTCTTTCTATAGGCTCAAATATCGGTGAAAAGGAAAAAAACTGTCTTCAGGCTATTGCCATTCTTGAACAGTCAGGGTTGATTATTAATAAAAAATCTTCCATTTATATTACAAAACCTTGGGGATTTAAAAATCAGCCAGATTTTGCAAACATGGCTGTTGAAGCATTTACTGATTTTGATCCTCGGGAACTTCTTCAATTAATTAAAAAAATTGAAAAACAAATGGGACGTAAGAGCACAATAAAATATGGTCCAAGAATCATAGACATAGACATCATTTTTTACGATAATCTTATCTATGAAAGTGAAAACCTGAATA
Source organism: Thermodesulfovibrio sp. (assembly GCF_049969575.1). Taxonomy (NCBI): domain Bacteria; kingdom Pseudomonadati; phylum Nitrospirota; class Thermodesulfovibrionia; order Thermodesulfovibrionales; family Thermodesulfovibrionaceae; genus Thermodesulfovibrio; species Thermodesulfovibrio sp. Next base: position 6,254 of record NZ_JBMFOO010000005.1, read on the forward strand.
TTCCTCATCCATTGATGCATAAAAGATACTTTGTCTTAAAACCACTGGTAGAAATAGCTCCGGATTTTGTTCATCCTGTTTTGGGTTTAACAATAAAAGAGCTGTTTGACAATCTTTAATAATTCTATTTTAAATTTTAATGGCTTTTTTCTTGACATTTTGCTGTTGAAATTGTCAAAATTTTACAATTTTAAAAAAATTTTAAGGAGGGAAAACTATGAGTGATATTTATGTCATCGGCCATAAGGCACCAGACACAGACACAGTGTGTTCAGCGATTGTTTATGCAGGGATTAAAGGTTACAAGCCAGCAACAGCAGGACCAATTAATGAAGAAACAGAGTTTGCATTAAAACAATTTGGAGTTGCTGCACCTGAAATTTTAGAAAATGCCTCTGGTAAAACACTTGTATTAGTGGATCATAATGAGCCTGGTCAGAGGGTTGATGGAGCAGAAAAAATACTTGCAATCATTGACCATCACAAGATGAATTTTAATTATCCTGATCCAATCTTTATTCATGTTGAGCCTGTTGGAAGCACAGCAACAGTTATTGCAAAAATGTTTCCCAATGAAGTAAAAGCAAACAAAACATATGCTGGATTGCTTCTAAGTGCAATTCTCTCTGATACAGTTATCTTCAAATCTCCAACAACTACTGAAGAAGACAAAAAAATAGCTCAGGAGCTTGCCCAAGTAGCAGGAGTTTCAGACATTACAAAATTTGGAGTTGATCTCAAAAAGGCAAAGGCAAGCATTAAAGGGAAACCAGTTGCTGATGTTGTTCATGTTGACTTCAAAGATTATGACTTTAAGGGTAAAAAAGTTGGCATTGGTCAGACAGAAGTTGTTGATATTGAAGAAGTTTATGAGCGCAAGGATGAATTTGTTAAGTATCTTAATGAGCTTAAAAACAGCAAAGGCTATGACATGGTAATATTTATGGCAACTGACATTATAAAAGAAGGAACAGAACTTTATTATGTTGGCAATTCTGCAATAATTGAAAAAGCCTTTAATGTTAAAGTAAGCGGTCCTTCTGTATGGCTCCCCGGTGTAATGTCCCGTAAAAAACAGGTAGCACCACCTGTTGAAAAGGTTTATCTGGAAGGTTAAAATAAAAGAGGGGGTTAATCCCCCTCTTTATGATTGAAAAAATAAAGAATCAAAAAATTCTTCAGATTGTTGAAAATCTTCAAAGTTGCCTTCAGGGTAAAGAAAAGGCGATCATTCTTTCTTTAATTGCCATATTTTCAAAAGGGCATCTTCTTATAGAGGATTTTCCAGGACTTGGTAAAACCTCTTTGGCTATCGCTCTGTCAAAAGCTTTAAATTTAAGCTTTGGCAGAATTCAATGCACAAATGATCTTCTTCCAACAGACATTACAGGGCTTTCAATTTACAGTAAGAATACTTCTGATTTTGAGTTCAAACCCGGTCCAATTTTTAATAACATTGTTTTGGTAGACGAAATAAACAGGGCAACACCAAAAACTCAGTCTGCTCTTCTTGAAGCAATGGCAGAAGAACAGGTTACAGTTGATGGAAAAACCTTTAAACTTCCAAAGCCATTTTTTGTAATCGCAACCCAGAATCCAATTGAAATTTATGGAACATTTCCTCTGCCTGAAAGCCAGCTTGACAGATTTATGATGAAAATAAGCATTGGTTATCCAGACAGGGAATCAGAAAAGCAAATTCTTAAAGAAGGAAGTTCAAGAGAAAATTTATATAAACTTAGTCCTGCCATTGAAAAAGAAGAAATAATAAAAATTCAGAATGAAATAAAGCAGATTTATATCTCTGAAAAAATCATTAACTGGATTATTGATTTTGCTCACGCTACAAGACAGGATAGCCGAATTCTTTTAGGCATTTCTACAAGAGCTGCTCTGGCAATTACTGTTACTGCAAAAGCCTATGCATATTTTAGTGGAAGAGACTATGTAATTCCCGAAGATGTAAAAGAAATGATTCCCTTTGTGGTGCCTCATCGCGTTATACTTAGAGAAGAGGAAACATCAAAACAAGAGGTGATATCATCAATCTTGCAAAATATTTCAACTCCACCGTAAAAATTACAAATACTGGCTGGATATATATTGCAATCACTCTTTTAATAGGCTTTGGAGCAGTGAATACAGGAAACAATCTATTGTTTTTGATAGTTTCTTTTCTCTTGAGTATTATGGCTTTGAGTGGTATTGTTTCCTTTTTTAATCAAAAAAATATTGAACTTTCCATATTGCTTCCAAAGGATATCTTTGCCTTAAGACCTGCAAGTTTCAGAATAAGAGCAAAAAATAAATATTTTTTCGGACTTTTTCTTTTAAGAATCAAAGTTTTTAATGAGGAAGCAGTTATTTCTTACCTGAAAGGAGAAAAAATTTTTATTGTAAATTTAACATTTCCTGAAAGAGGCAAACATACTATCAATGAAATAATAATTTCATCATACTTTCCCTTTTATTTCTTTAGAAGAACAAGAGCTCTTCCAGTAAACCTTGAATTTACAGTATTTCCCTATCCTTTAAAATGTGATATATCCTTTTTGATTGCAGAAGGAAAAGCAAAGATAGATTCAACTATTTCCAAAGGAAAATCATATGAAGGTGAAGTCACTGGAGTGAGAGCTTACAGTCATGGAGATCCCCTAAAATACATCCACTGGAAAGCAACTGCTAAAACATCTTCTCTTAAAACAAAAGAGTTTTCACCTCCTGCAGGAAACCCTGTAGTTGTTAATTTAAGCGATTTTTCAGGTAACCTTGAAGAAAAAATCAGTAAAACAACCTATGCTTTAATTGAGCTTACAAAGATGGGAAATCCTATAGGATTAAAGCTTGACAATGAATTTTATCCTCCAGAAACAGGACATTCTCACTTAAGGAGAATGCTTTATGCTCTTGCAGTTTATAAATCAAAGTAAAGCTCAGAATATAATTTTTATGCTCAGTATCACAATTGCACTGATACCTTTTACAGCTATCTTCTCATACATTTCTACTTATGTGAATTTTATATTTCTCTTGATAGTTATTGTTTCTATATTTTTACATATAAAAAAAATTTTTTTACCTGTATGGCTACTTAATTTCATATCCATTGGCTTAATTATTATGCCCTTTTTAAGTTTTTCATTAGAGGATATTCTTTTGCCATCAATAGAGGCTTTGACGCTCATTCTTTCAATAAGATTTCTTAGCAAAAAAAGCTCAAGAGAGTATTTACAGATTTACCTTCTTTCCCTGCTTTTACTTGGAAGTTCTTCACTTTTTAATATTTCATGGATATTTCTCATAAGAGTTCTTCTGATGCTTGTCTTCACAATTTTTGCCATCTTGCTTCTTACATACATGAAGGAAGTTAAGGAAGATTTTATAAATTTTGAGAAATTTATAAATCTTTTTAAAGTTGCCATCTTTATCTCCGTTGTCTCAGTTCCTTTAAGTGCATTATTTTTTATTATTCTGCCAAGGACGCCTGTTCCCCTTATGGATATAGGTTTTAGCAAAACAAAAACAGGATTTTCTTCCACTGTAAATCTTGGTTCTGTAAGTGATATAGAAGAAGACAAAACAATCATAATGAGAGTAAAGATGGAAAGATTATCTCAGGAACTTTACTGGAGAGTAATTACATTTGATAACTTTGATGGTAAAAGATGGCATAAAAGAGTTTCTGAGAAAGATAGTGCTACCATTTATGGAGAAAAAATAAACTATAATGTAACTTTAGAACCACTCACAGAACAGTATCTTCCAGTGCTGGATTATCCATTAAAGATTTACATGCCAGATGCTGCTCTTGAGTATCCAGGAATTTACAGAATGAAATTTTCACCTGAGAAAACAATAAAGTACTCTGCCACATCTTTTGTAAATTATCATTTAAAAGAAGCTTCTGTTTCATCTGCTTATCTTGAAATTCCTGAGATTGTCTCAGAAAAAATTATAAATCTCACACAAAAAATTACATCGCAGGCATTAAGCAAAAAAGAAATAGCAGAAAGCATATTAAAATATTTAACTAATTATCAATACACTTTGAAGGATCTTCCAACAGGTGACAATCCTGTTGAAGATTTTTTATTCAACAAGAAAAAAGGAAACTGCGAATACTTTGCAACAGCTATGGCGTTAATGCTCAGAATTAAAGGTATTCCATCAAGAGTTGTGGGAGGATTTAAAGGAGGAACTTATAATGAATTTGGAGGATATTACATAGTAAGAGCCTCTGATGCTCATTTATGGGTTGAGGCATGGATTGATGGACAGTGGCATAGATTTGATCCATCAGGGAAAATGTATAGAACTCATGAGTCTGTTATTTTCCATCTAATTGATTATCTCTGGAACAATATTGTTCTTGATTATGATATAAAGGCTCAGTTTAAATTAGCAAAATCCATAAAGATTCCAAAGATTAAAATTACCAGAGAAATTCTTTTAATTATACTGGCTACAGGTATTTTTTATGGCTTTCTTAAAATCTATCAATATTTCAACAAAAAAAGAGACCTGTTAAACAGATTTTTTAGTATAATGGAAAAAAAGGGATTTGAAAGAAAAAAATATGAAGGATTGGAAGAGTTTGTTTCTAAAATAGATAATTCTGAAATAAAATTGAAAGCGGAAAAATTTGTCAAAGAATACGAAAAAATATATTTTAAAGATAGAGAAATCTCAAAAGAAGAACATAAAAAACTTAAAGCATTACTTGAAGAATTAAATGAAACTCGTAAGAACTGAAGAAATAAACATAGAAGAAGTTCTTAAAATTCTTGACAATAATGGGATAATAATCTATCCCACTGAAACTCTTTACGGAATAGGAGCAAAATATAACAGCAAAAGAAATCTAAAAAAAATTTTTGAAATCAAGAAAAGACCAGAAGAAAAAAGCTTTCCATTGATTGTAAATTTAAAACATCTTGAGATGGTTACTGAATTTATACCCTCTGTAGCACAAAAGCTTATTGAAAAGTTCTGGCCTGGTCCTTTGACCCTGCTTTTACCAGCAAGAAAAAATCTACCTGAAGAAATAACAAAAGATGGAAAAATAGCAGTCAGAATGCCAGGAGAGTCTTTTGCATTAAAATTAATTCAAAAATCTCCATTCCCTATTACAGCAACTTCGGCAAATATTTCAGGTTTTCCTCCAGCAGACCGCATTGAAACTGTAATTGAGTATTTCAAAGAAGCACCTATTGATCTTATCATTGATGGAGGGAAACTCCCTGGAATACCTTCAACAATTGTAGATACAACAGTTGAGCCTCCCGTAGTAATAAGAAAAGGTGCTGTGGAGCTATCTTTTCACTGATAAAACTTCGCTGATCTGTGATATTTTATTGATAATATCTGAAAGATGTGCTCTGTCTTTTACTTCAATAGTAAAATCAATTAGTGCTCTTTTGTCAGATGTGGAGTTAGCTTTTACCTGAGTTATATTAACCTGATTTGTCGACAAAAGCCCTGTAAGTGTGGCAAGAATACCTGGTTTATCAACGCATTCTATGCTAATTTTTGTTTGAACTTTTGAACTGTCATCAGCTGTCCAGAATACCTCTATTAATCTATCAGGCTCCATATGCTTAACATTTATGCAATCTTTTCTGTGAACTGAAATGCCCTTTCCTCTTGTAATAAAGCCTATTATTTCATCTCCTGGTACAGGCATGCAACACTTTGCTATGTGATATAAGACTTCATCTACTCCTTTAAGAGAAATAAACTGTTTATGGTCTTTTCTATTACTGGTTTTTTTTGCAATAACAAATTCTTCCTGTGGAATCTCAGGAGACAATCTATTTACAACCTGATGAACAGATATTTTTCCGTGTCCTATAAGAAGATACAAATCTTCCACAGACTGAACAGAAAAATCCTGCAGCACTTTTTCAATTTTTTCATTTTTAAGGATCGCTGTTTGAATTCCCTGTTTACGCAACTCTGCTTCAAGTAACTGCTTGCCTATGTCAATTCCCTGTTGTCTTTCTTCCTGTCTGAGAAAATACTTTATTCTGTTTTTTGCTCTCTGAGTAACAACAAATTGTAACCAGTCTTTTCTTGGTTTTTGATGGGGGCTTGTTATTATTTCAACCACATCACCACTTTGAAGTTGATAATTAAGTGGAACTATTCTCCCATTAACCTTAGCGCCTGCACATTTAGCTCCTACTTCAGAATGTATTGCATAGGCAAAATCTACTGGTGTTGAACCAACTGGAAGTTCTTTCACATCTCCTTTTGGTGTGAAAACATAGATTGTATCAGGCACAACCTCAGCTTTTACTGCATCAAGAAGTTCTTTTGGATCAGATATCTCTTTAATTAAATCCCTGAGCCATGAGACAAGCTTTGCTTCTCTTTCAGTTAAATCCTTTCTTTCTTTATACCTCCAGTGAGCAGCGATACCCTCTTCAGCAATTATATCCATCTCCTCTGTTCTAATCTGAAATTCCACTCTTTCTCCACCTGGCCCTATAACAGTTGTATGAAGGGACTGATAATAATTTGATTTTGGAAGACTTATAAAATCTTTAAATCGTCCTGGTATCAGTGTCCACAGGGAATGAATAATACCTAAAATATCATAACAATGAGGCACTGTATCAGTAATAATCCTTATTCCTATGACATCATAAACCTGCTCAAAAGAGATTTTTTGTTTAATCATTTTCTGATATATTCCAAAGTAGTGTTTTACTCTTCCATATATCTTAAAGGGAATATTCATTGCTTTAATTTTCTCTGAAAGAATTTTTATAACATTGTCAATATATGCTTGCTGATCTTCCTTTCTTTTTGCTACTTTTTTAACAAGGTCCTCATATTTCTCAGGATAAAGAACCTTAAAAGAAAGATCTTCAAATTCAGTGCGCATCCATCCAATTCCAAGTCTGTTTGCAAGGGGAGCATATATCTCAAGGGTTTCCTTTGCTATTCTTTTCTGTTTTTCTACAGGAAGAAACTCAATTGTTCTCATATTATGCAATCGATCAGCAAATTTTATTAAAATAACTCTTATATCCTTTGACATAGCAAGGAACATCTTCCTGAAACTTTCTGCTTGAGCCTCCTCTACAGTAGAAAACTGAAGTTTACTTAACTTTGTAACAGCATCTACTAAAAAAGCAACATCAGGATTAAAAATTTCTTTTATATCATCAATTGTCATTTCAGCATCCTCAACAGTATCATGAAGAAGTCCTGCAGCAATTGTGGTTGAGTCAAGTTTCATATCAGCAAGTATATCTGCCACAGCCAGAGGATGGTATATGTAAGGAATTCCTTCTTTTCTTATCTGAGCACAATGAGCTTCTCGTGAAAAAATATAAGCCTTTTTAATAAGTTCAATATTTGCATGAGGTCTATACTGTAAAACCTTTTTAATTACATCATCTATTGTAAGCATATTTTCTTAACCTCTTATTTTAGTTTAATATATTTAACATGGATAAGCTACTTATTTTTGGTGGAATGCCATTAAAAGGGACAGTTACAATAAGTGGAGCAAAAAATGCTGCCCTTCCAATCATGGCATCTACCCTTCTTGCTCAAGGAGTGCATAATCTAAAAAAAATTCCAAGACTAAAGGATGTTTTAACAATGACAGAACTTATAAAAACAATGGGAGGAACAGTTGAATTTAATGAGATTTGTAAAATAGACACAACGGGAATAAATAAGTTTGAAGCCTCTTATGATTTGGTCAAAACAATGCGAGCATCAATCCTTGTGCTTGGACCTCTTGTAGCAAGATTTGGTAGAGCAAAAGTCTCTTTGCCAGGGGGATGTGCAATTGGAGCAAGACCTGTAAATCTTCATTTAGCAGGGTTGGAAAAAATGGGAGCTAAGATATCCCTTGAAGAAGGTTACATAATTGCCAAAGCATCAAGACTTAAAGGAGCAAAAATATATTTTGACATTCCAACAGTAACTGGAACAGAAAATCTCATGATGGCTGCAACACTGGCAAAGGGCATTACAGTTCTTGAAAATGCTGCAAAAGAGCCAGAAATTGTTGACCTTGCAAACTATTTAATACTCATGGGAGCTAAAATACAAGGTGCTGGAACAAGCATTATCCAAATAGAAGGAGTAAACGAACTTAAACCTCCTCATGAATACGAAATTATTCCTGACAGAATAGAAACAGGCACATTTATTGCAATTGCTGGAGCCTGTGGGGCAGATATAACACTTAAAGGATGTAGAATTGACCACATTGATGCTATAATGGTGAAAATGAAAGATACTGGAGTAAGTTTTAAACAAACAAAAGATGGCTTGAGAGTAATTGGACCGAAAAGACCTCAGGCTGTTGACGTAAAAACAATGCCTTATCCAGGATTTCCCACTGATATGCAGGCACAGTTTATGGCAATGATGACTATTGCTAATGGAACAAGCGTAATAAAAGAAACGATCTTTGAAAACAGATTCATGCATGTGGCAGAGCTGAGAAGAATGGGAGCAGATATAACAGTAGAAGGTAATACTGCTACAGTTCGTGGAGTAAAAAAACTCAAAGGTGCTCCTGTAATGGCAACTGACTTAAGAGCATCAGCTTCACTTGTGATAGCAGGGTTAATTGCTGAAGGAGAAACAATTATTGACAGAATTTACCATCTTGACAGGGGTTATGAAGAACTTGATAAAAAGCTCATTCAACTTGGTGCAGAGATAAAAAGAATAAAATAGACTTGACAAATTATTTCCTGTCAAATTAAATAATCAGAATAAAAACTTTTTCAAATGGAGGGAAAATGACTTTAGAAAATTACAAATTTCACAAAGAGCATACCTGGGTGAAACTATCAGGTAGAAGTAAAAAAGTAAAAGTTGGAATCACTGATTATGCACAGGAATCTCTTGGAGATATTATTTACATTGAGCTTCCAGAGGTTGATACCCATATTGAAGCAGGTACTGAAATGGCAGAGATTGAGTCAACAAAAACATCTTCTCCTGTAATAGCTCCAGTAAACGGCACAGTAGTTGAAGTAAATGAAGAATTAATTGACCATCCAGAAATTATTAACGAAGACCCTTATGGAAAAGGCTGGATTGCTGTTATTGAAATGGATAATCCTCAGGAATTGGAAGAGTTAATGGATTATGAAGAGTATGAAAGTTATCTTGAAGAAGAAAGATAATGAAAGCCACTGTAATCGGAGGAGGTCCTGCTGGTTATGTCTCTGCCCTTGTTATGAGAAGACTGGGGGCAGAGGTATTTCTTATTGAAAAAGAAGAAATCGGTGGAACATGCCTTAATAGAGGATGCATTCCTACAAAAACAATAATTCATAATCTTAAACATGCTTGTTCCTCAATTGACTTAGAGATTTTAATGGAAAAAAAAGACAAAATTGTGGATACTCAAAAAAAAGGACTTATGATGCTGCTGAAGCAAACAGGAGTAAAAATTGTTCAATCAGAGGCAGAATTAGTTAATCCTAAAACAGTGTTTTTAAAAAACACGCAAGAAACAATTCAGGCAGACAAAATAATCATTGCTACAGGATCAAGGCCTCGAGAACTTCCAATGCTTAATTTTGATGGAGAAAAAATACTCTCAAGTGATGATCTATGGATGCTTAAAAAAATACCTAAATCAATTACAATAATTGGTGCAGGAGCCATAGGATGTGAATTTGCATGGATATTTTACCTTCTTGGAAGCAAGGTAACTCTTGTAGAGCTAATGCCAAGAGTCCTACCAATGGAAGATGAAGATGTCTCCAAGGAAGTAGAAAAGCTCTTTAAAAAAAGAAAAATAGAGTTTTACACTGCAGTAAAAATTGAAGATTTAAAGAAGATGGATAATTCAGTTCAGATAACCCTCTCAAATGGAAAAATTGTTACATCAGAGATTGTTCTTGTCTCTGTTGGAAGAGCTTTTAATACTGAGTGCATTAAAACTTCTGAAATCAAGATTGGCAGTAAAAAAGAGATTGTTGTAAATGAAAGAATGCAAAGCAATGTTGAAAACATCTTTGCAGCTGGTGATGTTACAGGACAGTGGTTACTTGCACATGTAGCCTACAGAGAAGCAGAAGTAGCTGCAAAAAATGCTATGGGATACAATGAAAAAATGGACTACAGCGTCATTCCTTCAACAATTTTTACAGTTTCAGAAGTTGGTTCAGTGGGATTAAAGGAAAAAGAAGCAACAGAAAAAGGAATCAATATTAAAAAAGGAATTTTCCCATTCAGAGCCTCTGGTAAAGCTCATATTATTGAAGAAATTGATGGATTTGTAAAGGTAATTGCAGATAGGGATTCTGACACTATTGTTGGAGCTCACATTGTAGGAGCAGATGCTTCTGAACTTATTCATGAACTTGCAGTTGCTGTAAAACTTAAAGCAAAAGCAAAACAGTTAAAGGATTTAATTCATTCACACCCTACTCTTTCTGAATGCGTTGGTGAGGCACTGAAAGACCTTTTTGATGAGGCAATTCACAAAATAAAATGATTGATATCCTCAAAGTTTCTTTTATTTTTCTTTTTATTCTCTTTTTGCTCAGAAAGAAAATAAGTATTGGATATGCTCTATTAGCTGGTTCTTTGATATTTTTAATTTTTTATTCCTTTGATTTTAAAAGTTTACCATACAAACTTATCAAAAGTTTTACTTCTTCTACTTCCATAAACCTTTTTCTCTCACTTACTCTTATAAAATCCTTTGAGTATGCTTTAAGACAAACAGGATTAATGCAAAAAATGACAGAAGCATCTCAAACTCTGCTTACAAATAAAAAACTTTCAATACTTTCAATGCCTCTTATAATTGGAATGTTACCATCCCTTGGAGGTGCTTATCTTTCAGCACCGATGGTTGATTCAGCCACCAAAAATCTTGAGATGTCAAAGGAAGAAAAAGCATTCATAAACTACTGGTATAGACATCCATGGGAGCTTGTTCTACCTCTCTATCCTGGAGTGGTTCTTGCATCAGCTATTTCAGGAATTTCCTTAAGAAAACTCATACTGTTAAATCTTCCAGCTGCTTTAATTCTCTTTATTTCAGGTTTCTTCTTAAGCATGCATGGAGTAAAGAATGAAAAAAAAGCAAGTAAAAACGTTTCTCTTAAAATTTTATCAAGCTTTACACCAATAGTTCTGGTTCTTCTGCCTGTAATAATTTTCAAAATTGACCTTTTCATTGCTCTTATAGCAAATATTTTGATAGTATGCCTTTATCATAAAAAAACAATTAAAAAAACTCTATCAATCATAAAATATGGCTTTACCTATGATGTTTTCCTGCTTGTTGCTGGAGTAATTATTTTTAAAGAGATGCTTCAAGCCTCAGGTGCTGTAGATGGAATAGCTAAAGCAATAACCCAATCTGGAATTCCCTACCTGGTTGTTTTTATAACACTTCCTTTACTCATCGGACTTATTACAGGAATAAGCATAGGATTTGTTGGAAGCACATTTCCTTTGCTTACGCATCTAAAAGAAACATTACCCTATGAAATCTCCATTGCCTTTGTGTCAGGATATGTAGGAGTACTTCTGTCTCCTCTTCATCTTTGTTTGATTCTTACAAGAGAATACTTTAAAGCAGATATGATAGGAATTTACAGAAAAATCATTTCTGGTTGCATTGTAATATTTTTTGCTGCATTGATTGAATTTGTTGTTTTGAGATATTATAGTTAAACTCTATTTATAAAGGAGGCTTTAAGATGGGAGAAATTATTGACATAGTGGCAAGAGAAGTTCTTGATTCAAGAGGTAATCCAACAGTGCAGGTAGATGTTTATCTTGACAGTGCAGTTATAGCAACGGCAACTGTTCCATCTGGAGCATCTACTGGAACAAGAGAAGCTCTTGAGTTAAGAGATGGGGATAAAAAAAGATATTTTGGTAAAGGAGTTCAAAAAGCAGTTGAAAATATAATAAACGAAATAGCTCCAAATATCATTGGAATGGAATCCCTTGATCAGGAAGGAATTGATAAATTTTTGATAGAGCTTGATGGAACAGAAAACAAAAGCAGACTCGGTGCAAATGCTATTTTAGCAGTATCAATGGCTGTTTGCAAAGCTTCTGCTGAAGAAGTGGGACTGCCTCTTTATAGATATATTGGTGGCACGAATGCAAAAGTTTTACCAGTTCCTATGATGAATATAATAAATGGAGGAGTTCATGCAGACAACAATCTTGATATTCAGGAGTTTATGATTGTTCCTGCTGGTTTTACAAAGTTTTCTCAAGCTCTGAGAGCAGGAGTTGAAGTTTTCCATACTCTGAAATCGTTACTAAAAAAGAAAGGACTCAGCACAGCAGTTGGTGATGAAGGAGGATTTGCTCCGATGCTTAGCAGTAATGAAGAAGCAATTAAACTAATTCAGCAAGCAATAAAAGAAGCTGGATATGAACCTGGAAAAGAAATTTATATAGCCCTGGACGTAGCAGCTTCAGAACTCTTCAGTGATGGATTTTACACAGTTGAAGGTAAAAAACTCAATTCAAAAGATATGGTTGACTACTATGAATCTCTCATTGATAAATATCCAATAATTTCAATAGAAGACGGAATGAGCGAGGCTGATTGGGACGGATGGGAGCTTTTAAGTCAGAGACTTAAAAACAGAGTTCAACTTGTTGCAGACGATTTAGTAGTTACAAATCCAAAAATAATCAGGGAGGCGATAAATAGAGGAATTGCCAACTCAATTCTGATTAAACTCAATCAGATTGGAACAGTATCTGAAACTCTACAGGCAATTGAACTTACAAAAATCAATAAATACACTGCTGTTGTATCTCATCGTTCTGGTGAAACAGAAGATACAACAATAGCAGACCTTTCAGTTGCCTGCAATACTGGTTTTATAAAAACAGGATCCCTTTCAAGAGGAGAAAGGATTGCAAAATACAACAGACTTTTACAAATAGAGGAGGAACTTGGTGATGTAACTCAATTTAAGGGCCTTTCAGTTTTTTATAATCTGGGTCTTTAAATGAAAAGGCATTCTCTCAAGGAACAACTTTTAAAAGAAAAAAAAAGAAATGAAAGAGTGTTTTTATTTTTGTTTCTTCTGATTACTCTGTTTCTTGCTTATAGTTTTTTATTTGGAGATATGGGTTATTTAAAGTACCTTGAGTTGAAAAAAAATGAACAAAAACTTATTAAAGAAATTACCCAGATTTCAATGGAAAATAACACCCTAAAAAATGAGATAGAACTATTAAAAAAAGACCCTTCTTACATGGAAAAATATGCCAGAGAAAAATTCGGAGTTGTTAAACCAGGAGAAATGGTTTTCCAATTTCAAAAAGAAGAAAAATGAGCATTAGTTTAGCAATTCTATGGCATATGCATCAACCCTACTACCATGATACACTGAAAAATAAATTTATGCTTCCATGGGTAAGGCTTCATGCAACAAAAGACTATCTTGATATGCTTCTTATTTTAAAAAATTTTCCTCAGGTGAAAGTATCTTTTAATCTTGTTCCTTCTCTTTTAAAGCAACTTAAAGAGTATGAAGCAGGAATTACTGATATTTTTTTTGAATACTCGCTTATTCCTGCAGAAGAACTTAATGAAGAACAAAAAGCCTTTATTATTGAAAACTTTTTTCTCGCAAACTGGAAAACAATGGTTGAGCCCTTTCCAAGATACAAAGAATTACTTGAAAAAAGAGGAAAAATTTATGGAGATCCATTAAAACTTTCAAAAAAATTTACATCTCAGGAACTTAGAGATCTTCAAACTCTTTTTAATCTTGTCTGGATAGATCCTTTGCATAGACAGCAAGATTTGTTTTTAAAAGAATTACAGAAAAAGGGAGCTAATTTCTCAGAAGAAGAAAAAAAACTTCTTCTTGAAAAACATCTTGAACTTATAAAACAAATTATTCCTGCCTATAAAGAAATGGCTCTTTCAGGACAGATTGAGCTGACAGTTTCTCCTTTTTATCATCCTATACTTCCTCTTATTTATGATAATTATAAAGCAAAGGAATGTATGCCTCTGGTCAAACTTCCTCAATACAATTTTCAAGCCCCAGAAGACGCAGAAGCCCAAATAAATAAAGCTGTTGTTTATTTTGAAGAACTCTTTGGTTTTAAACCTCAGGGAATGTGGCCATCTGAAGGCGCTGTAAGTGAGGAAATCATAAGACTAATTTCAAAGGCAGGAATTAAATGGACAGCAACAGATGAAGAAATTCTGGCTAAATCAATAAATGAAAATTTAAGAACTGGCGATAAATTGATAAATCCCTCAATTTTATATCAACCCTATGAGTTTGAGGAAGTAAAAATTTTTTTCAGAGATAGGGTACTTTCAGATTTGATAGGATTTGTCTATTCAAACTGGGAACCTCAAAAAGCAGTAAATGATTTTTTAAAAAGAATTCGTAATTCAACAAACTCTGGAGTAGTTTCTGTTATTCTTGATGGAGAAAATGCATGGGAGTATTATGAAAATGATGGAGAAGAATTTCTTAAAAAATTGTATGAAAGTCTGCAAAAAAGCAAAGATATAAAAACCGTAACATTTTCAGAGTATATTCAAGAAAATCCCGTGACAAAAAAATTAAAGAAAATCTTTCCAGGTTCATGGATTGGAGCTAACTTTTCAATATGGATTGGGCATGAAGAAGACAATCTCGCCTGGGATTACCTTTATAAAGTAAGAAAGGATCTGGTTTCTTTCCAAAAAGAAAATCCAGATAAAAATCTCTCTGAAGCATGGGAACAAATATATATCTCTGAAGGAAGTGACTGGAACTGGTGGTATGGAGATGAACACTATACAGAAACAAAGGATGTTTTTGATGAAATCTACAGACATAATCTAATAAGTGTGTATCTGAAAACTGGAAAAGAGCCACCAGCATTTCTCTATGTTCCAATCAGCAAGAAAATACGAGAAATTAAACCAGAAGTTGAGCCAAAAGGTTTTATATACCCAAAAATTGATGGAAAAGTAACAGGATATTTTGAATGGCTTGAAGCGGGAAGATTCAATCTTCAAAGAATCGGTGGAAGTATGCACAAATCAGAAAGTCTTTTTTCATATTTTTATTATGGATTCAATAGACAGAGTCTTTTTCTCAGGTTGGATCCAAAATTTTCAATAAAAGACTATACAGACATGACAATACAAATTCAGATCATTGAACCAAAAAGAATAAAAATAATTTATGAGACAATGGTCAATCAATTAGCTAAAATTTTTATTCAAGAAAATGAAACATGGATAAAAAAGGATGAAATAGACAGTGTAGCTTTTGATGAAATATTAGAAATTGAATTGCCATTTAATGTTATAGAAATAAAACAAGAAGAAAACATTTGTATTTTTATAGAAATTTTGAAAAATAGTTATTTAATCGATCGTGCCCCAATTGTTGGCTTTATAAAAATTCATGTTCCCCCACCAGATTTTGATAAATTAATGTGGTTTTAATAGGAAAAATCTATTTTACTTTTCGGAAATATTTATTTAAAATTTTTTATGGAGGGGTGTGGGACTGGTGTCCCTCCTGGTCTGCAAAACCAGTGATGGAGGATAATTTCCTCCAGTGGGTTCAATTCCCACCATCCCTCTCCAGTAAAACATGAATCCTCATCTTAACTGGGAAAATTAATGTTATAATATTTTATGTCCATATTGAATAAGGCTGTTCTTTATCTCAGAATGATTAAAATTGAACACAGTGTTTTTGCCCTTCCCTTTGCTTTTGCAGGAGCATTGCTTTCAGCTGGAGGAATTCCTCAGGTTGAAAAGATACTCTGGATTACTGTTGCAATGGTTACTGCACGAGCCAGTGCTTTTGGATTTAACAGAATAATTGACAGGAAAATAGATGCTCTTAATCCCAGAACTGCTCAGAGAGAGATTCCCACAGGAAAAATCAAACTATGGGAAGCAGCATTGTTCACTGTGCTCTGCCTCATAATATTTGTTTATTCAGCATGGATGTTAAATCCCCTTTGTTTTAAACTTTCTCCTTTGGCTATTTTTATACTTTTTATATATTCATATACAAAGAGGTTTACATGGGCATGCCATTTTGTGCTTGGATTAGCTCTTGCCCTTGCACCACTTGGAGCATGGATTGCTGTTAGGGGAAGTTTTAACTGGGAGATAATTCCAATGGTTTTGACAGTTGTTTTCTGGCTTGCTGGCTTTGATACTCTTTATGCAATGTGGGATGTGGATTTTGATAAAAAATACGGCATCTATTCTATTCCAAAAGTCTTTGGAGTAAAAAAAGCAATATACCTTGCAAGGCTTTTTCATTTTATTGCATGGAGCTTTCTTGTTTTAACAGGTTTTATTTTCAAGTTAAACATGTTTTACTGGCTTGGAATGGCAGTGGTTGCCTATTTATTCATAAATGAACACAGACTTGTAAAACCCCATGACCTTTCAAAGCTTAATATTGCTTTCTTTAATATGAATGGATATATAAGTGTAACCGTATTCATATTTACTGCAATGGCTGTATTGATAAAGCTTTAGGAGGAGCAATAAACAGATGTTTATAGTTCGTGCACAATACTTGATTACGATGAATAAAAAAGATGAAGTAATTGAAAACGGAGCAGTGGTTGTTGAAGATGGAAGAATTAAGGATATTGCAGCGTTCACAGAGATATTAAAAAAATATAAAGACCCTTCAATTCCCATATATGGCAACTCTCATTCAGCCTTGATGCCTGGGTTTATAAACACCCATACACATGCTGCAATGGTCTTATTCAGAGGCATTGCCGATGACCTGCCTCTTAAACAGTGGCTTACTGAGCATATATGGCCCAGAGAGGCAAAATTCTTAAGCCATGAATTTGTTTATGATGGAACCTTGCTTGCCTCATTGGAGATGCTTAAAAGCGGAACAACAACATTTAATGACATGTATTTTTTCACTGAATCCGTTGCAGATGCAGCAAAAAAACTCGGGATAAGGGCAGTCATTGGACAGGGGGTTCTTGATTTCCCCACTGCATCAGGAAATGGAGCTGATGACTATCTTAAAAAAGCTAAAGAATTCATTGAAAAATACGGAAGCGACGAACTCATTATTCCTGCTGTGGCACCTCATGCCATTTATACATGTAGCAGGGAAACGCTTATTAAATCAAAAGAGTTTGCATTGAAAAACAGAGTTCCCATTCATATCCATCTCAGTGAAACATTTCATGAAGTTGAGGAATGCATTAAAGAGCATGGTAAAAGACCTGTTAAATATCTTGATGAAATAGGCTTTCTTGAAGGGAGAATAATCGCTGCACATTCAGTATGGCTTGATGATGAAGAAATGGAGATTATGGCTGAAAGAGGCATCGGAGTTTCCCATTGCATTGAAAGCAATCTCAAGCTTTCAAGTGGGGTTGCGCCTGTAGCAAGAATGATCAAAAAAGGTGTAAAAGTAAGCATGGGAACAGATGGTGCAGCAAGCAACAACAACCTTGACCTTCTTGAAGAGATTGCAATTGCAGCAAAGGTTCAAAAGGGAATTACAGCAGATCCAACCGTGCTTGATGTAAAAACCTCCATGAAAATGCTTACAGTATGGGCAGCAGAATCCCTTGGGATTGAAAATGAAACAGGAAGTATAGAAATAGGTAAAAAAGCTGACATGATTTTAATAAATCTAAGAAAGCCCCATCTACAGCCTGTTTATGATATATACTCAACAATAATCTATTCTGCAAAGGCATCTGACATTGAAGATGTTTTTGTTAATGGTGTTCCTGTGATAATCAATGGCAGGCATCAGTTTGTTGATGAAGATGAGATAATTGATAAAGCACTGTGGTGGGCTGAAAGAATAAAATCCTCCTAATCCTTCATCAACTCATAGACAAGCATATCAAGGCTTAAGCTACGAGCCTGTCTTAATGAAAGATTTGCTCTGTAAAGAAGTGAGTAGACTTTTTCATCTAAATCGTTTTTATTGTTATAATACCAGTTCAATGCTCCAAGAATCATGTCTGGTTCAGTATTTTGAAGTTTATCAAGAAGTTTGAATGCTCTTTGTCTGTCCTTTTTCTTTATAGCATCAACAAGGTCAAAGGGTGTAAACTCTCCAAGCTCTGTTAGAATATCCTTGATGTCAAAAAGTCCTATATGAGATTTCTCTGTAAGAAGCGATATTTTTTCAATCTCAGAAGAAATCAAACCCGGCTGTCCACCGGTAATATCAATTAAATAATAGACCGCATCTGGTTTGAGAGAGATTCCAAATTGTGATGCCTTGTAAGTTATCCATGCAGGAAGCTCTCTTTCATAAATATCAAAATTATAAACAGCAGCACTAAATCTCTCTTTGTCACTGCTACCATCAGCAGCTTTTTTTACAAAATTGACCTCTTCAGAAATATCTTTGTATGAAGCATTGCACAGAACGATGAGATTAACATATGTATTACTCCTTACTTTAATCTTCTTCAACCATTCAACTCTTTTTTCAGTTTTTTTTATTTTTTCAAAATTGTATACGAGCAGTATTCTTTTTGGAGTAAATAAAGAAATAGATGCAAATGAATTTGTATCAACTTCTTCTGGTGAATCATATATTTCAATGGAAATTGAATCAAAGTTTCTACGAATGAGACTTCCTGCTTCAAAAAGAAAAAATTGTTCCTGAGCATAGCAAAAATAAAGGTATTTCAGGAGTCCCTTTTTTATTTCCTGTTCAAATTTCTGTATTTCAAGTAAGGAATCTCTCATTCTTCATGTTTTTCTTATTTATCAAAAATAAGCTTTCTTACCATGTCATCGCATATGTCCCTTATTAAAGAATCTATAGCAAGCTCTTTATTAGCAATTACATTTGGTAAGTCCCTTGTAGTTCTAAAAAATGTTGTAAAAGGTGAAGATGGTGTGAACTCTTTTATTTTATTCCCTTTTTCATCATAAAGAATTGCCTTAACTTCCATAACGATCTGATACTCCACAGTATTAAGTCCAATTTCCGAAAGAGTAATCAGGCGATAATTTTTTATTTGAATGTCAAGCACTCTGCTGGCAGATGATGTAAGAGTAAAGCCGTTGTCAATAAGTGTTTGATAGGCAATTTTTCTCATTTTATCCTGAAGTCCTGGTTCAAGAGTAAGATTTTCAACATTTCTAAAGTAAAGCTCCTGAAAAGGCAAATCAGCCTTTGTATAAATCCTGTATCCACAGCTCTGCAGAATGAGGCTAAAAATCAATAGGAAAGTAAAAATGTTTAAAATCTTTCGTTTTTCTGCAATGTTCATGTAATTTATGATACCATAACTCAGTTATTCTTTGCTGACTCTGCAAGCCTGATTCAAAAAATTCTGCCATACTATTGCAAACTATTTTTATCATATGTTAGAATTTTTTCCATGTCTACAACCAACATAATTTTATCTGGAACCGGCGGGCAGGGAATTATTCTATCAAGCAGAATTATTGCCCAGGTTGCTTTTCAGAGTGGATATGATGTTAAAGAAAGTGAAATTCATGGAATGGCTCAAAGAGGTGGAAGTGTTATAAGTCATATAAGATTTGGAGATAAAGTTTTCTCTCCACAGATTCCCTCTGGTAAAGCTCATATAATAGTAGCACTGGAAGAACTTGAAGCATTAAGATATTTACGATTTCTTAAAAAAAATGGGATTGTAATTTTAAATAAGAAAAAAATTCTTCCAGCAATGGCTGAAGAAAAAGACTATCCTCAGGATGTGGAGAGTCTCCTTAATCAAAAAGGCTTTGTTGTCATTCCAGTGCAAGCAGACAAAATTGCAAAACAACTGGGAAATGCCAAAGTAGAAAACTCTGTAATACTTGGGATTCTCTCAACTTTGCTATCTTTTAAGGAAGAAACATGGCATGATGTGATTTCAAAGGCAGTTCCACCAAAAACAATTGACCTTAATATAAAAGCATTCAATGAAGGCAGGAGGTTAATAAAAGAAAATGCCATTCTGGAACAAAGAATTAGAAACATTGCCGAGGCAAAAACTTGAGGAGCTACAGTTTGCAAGATTAAAAAGGGTTCTCACAAGAGTTTATCAAAAAGTCCCTCACTACAGAAAGAAATTTCAGGATGCAGGAGTAAATCCTTCAAAGCTTAAATCTCTTGAAGATATAAAATGTTTTCCCTTTACAACGAAGGAGGACCTTTTTGTTGATTATCCTTATGGACTTCTTACCGTTACTCCTGAAAAGGTAATCAGACTTCATACATCAAGTGGAACAACGGGAAAACCCAAGGCAATATTTTTTTCAAAAAAAGATATAAATAACTCAGCAGAGCTAATTGCTCGTTGTCTTGTTATGACAGGTGCTACAAAGGGGGATATTTTACAAAACAGTATGACCTATGGACTCTTTACTGGAGCTTTTGTAATGCATTATGGAGCTGAAAAAGTGGGGATTCTTGTAATTCCTGCTGGACCTGGAAATACTGAAAGGCAGATTAATTTAATGAAAGATTTTGGAACAACCATACTTCACATTACTCCAAGTTATGCTCTTTATGTTGCCTCTGTGCTTTATGAAAAAGGAATTGATCCAAGAAAGGAACTAAAACTTAAGAGAGCCTATCTTGGTGCAGAACCGTACTCTGAAGAGACAAGAAAAAAAATTGAAAATATGCTTGGCATAGATATTTATAACTGTTATGGACTTACAGAGATGAATGGTCCTGGAGTTGGATTTGAATGCCCATACAAAGAGGGACTTCATATATGGGAAGACAATTTTCTTATGGAGATCATCAATCCTGAAACAGGCGCCCCTTTACCTGATGGTGAGATTGGTGAACTCGTTTTAACAACCCTTAACAGGGAAGCAATGCCTCTTATAAGATATAGAACAAGGGATTTAACAAGAATTATTTCAGAACCATGCAAATGTGGTAGAACTCATAGAAGAATTTCAAGAATTCTTGGCAGATCTGATGACATGTTCATAGTTAAAGGAGTCAATATCTTTCCGCAGCAGATTGAGCAGGTGCTTATGGGAATTAAGGGTGTTGCCCAAAATTATCAAATTGTTCTTGAGTCTTATGATGAAATGATTGTCAAGGTGGAGATTGACAGAGAGCTTTTTGACGGAAAAATTGAGAAATTAATTAAATTAAAAGAGGAAATCGTAGAGAAAATCAGGTCTGCTACGATGGTAAAGCCAAAAGTAGAACTTCTTGAACCAGGGACACTACCTGTCAGTGAAGGAAAAGCAAAAAGAGTTATTGATAAAAGAACAATTTAGGAGGCTTATATGGATAAAATTTACATAATTTCAGTATTTGCTGAGAACAAACCTGGAAGACTTGAAAGAATTACAAAGGTTCTTGCAGAAGCAAACATAAATATTCTCGCTTTTTCCATTACAAGCACCAATGGATTTGGAATAATAAAGTTTATGGTTGACAGATGTAAAGAAGCCTTCCAACTGTTAAAAGAAAAAGGATTTACGGTGTCGCTCAATGAAGCGATTGGAATTGAAATGAAGGATCAACCTGGTGGACTTCATGAAGTTGTTAAAATTTTATCTTCAAAGGGCATAAATATTGAAAGTGCTGCTGTTTATGTTGCTGAAACAAGAAAAAAAGCTTACTTAATTGTTGAAGTAGAAAACACTCAAAAGGCTATGGAAGCTCTTAAAAGTGAAAATCTTAATTTTTTAAAACCTATTGAATGAGGTGATATGATGATATGGAATAAAGAAATGGAATGCATGTCAGAAGAAGAACTCAGAGCATTACAACTTGAGCGGTTAAAACAAACAATTAAGAGGGCATATGAAAAAGTTCCTTACTACAGAAAAAAATTTGATGAAGTAGGACTTAAGCCAGAAGACATAAAAACTCTTGATGATATTAAAAACATTCCATTTACATCAAAGGCAGACTTAAGAGAGGTTTATCCCTTTGGAATGTTTGCTGCTTCATTGAGTGAAATTGTTGAGATTCACATGTCCAGTGGAACAACTGGAAAACCTGTTGTGGCAGGATATACACGCAATGACATTGAAGTATGGGCTGAAGTAATGGCAAGATGCCTTACAATGGCTGGAGCCACAAAAGATGATATTATTCAGAACTGTTATGGATATGGCCTTTTTACTGGTGGATTTGGAGTTCACTATGGAGCTCAAAAAATCGGAGCAATGATTGTGCCAGCAAGTGCTGGAAATACAAGAAGACAGATTGAAATAATGAGAGATTTTGGCTCAACGATTCTTACATGTACACCCTCTTATGCTCTTTATATGGCTGAAGTAGCAGAGGAGATGGGAGTTGAACCGAGAACTCTTAAGCTCAAGGCAGGATGTTTTGGTGCTGAAATGTGGACCGAGCAGATGAGAAAAGAGATTGAGAAGAGATTTAACATAAACGCGCTTAATATTTATGGATTAACTGAAATAATCGGACCAGGCGTTGCCCATGAATGTATTGAGAAAAAAGGATTGCATGTTTTTGAAGATCATTTTTATGTGGAAATAATTGATCCTGACACAGGTGATACTTTGCCTGATGGAAAAAGAGGAGAACTTGTCCTTACAACCCTTACCCGGGAAGGAATGCCCATGTTAAGATTTAGAACAAGAGATATAACTTCAATCATTCGGGAAAAATGCGCCTGTGGAAGAACTTTTGCAAAAATTGAAAGAATTCGTGGAAGAACTGATGACATGATAAAAGTAAGAGGGGTTATGATATTCCCATATCAAATTGAAAGAGCTATTCTGGAAGTTCAAGGAATTGAACCCCATTATCAGATTGTTGTTACAAGACCTCAGCATCTTGACGAGATAGAAGTAATGGTGGAGATGTCAAAGGAAACTTTTTCTGATGAAGTAAAACACATTGAGAATCTCAGGAAAAAGCTTGAAAAAAGAATTGAAGAAACCATTGGCATAAGAGTAAAAGTTAGCCTTGTTGAACCAAAAAGTCTGCCAAGAAGCGAAGGAAAAGCAAAAAGAGTTATTGATAAAAGAACATTAATAGATTAGGAGGAAAAAATGAAAATAAAGCAGATCTCGGTTTTTCTGGAAAATAAAAGAGGAAGACTTTACGAAGCTTTAAAAGCACTGGCAGAGCAAGATATAAACATAAGAGCTCTTTCAATTGCTGATACTTCTGAGTTTGGAATTCTGAGAATGATTGTTACAGATCCTGAAAAAGCTAAAGATATTCTTGAAAAAAATGAATTTACAGTAAAACTTACCAATGTAATAGCTATTGCAGTTAAGGACCAACCAGGAGGACTGGCAGAGGCTCTGAAACATCTTTACGATTCAAACATAAATATTGAATATATTTACGCCTTTGTGGAAAAATCAGGACAGAAGGCTGTTGTTGTTCTTAGGACTGAAAATCTTGACAAGACAATATCAATTCTTCAGGAAAAAGGTATAACTCTTTTAAGCTGGGATGATGTTTTAGTTCTTTAATACTTGCAAGACTTTGAAAGCATATAAAATTCTCAGATGTCACTCAATCCAGCTTAAATTCTATTGGAAATTTTGAATTTAAAAAAAAGTTGAATTTAATGGCTATAAATATGTAATATATAATTTAATATATAAGGATTAACTACTCGGAGGTATGCAATTGGTTAGAATAAGACTTATGAGATTGGGAGCAAAGAAAAAACCTTTCTACAGAGTTGTTGTAGCTGATGCAAGAGCTAGAAGAGATGGCCCTTTTATTGAAATTGTAGGTACCTATAATCCCAAAAAAGACCCTGCAGAAGTCAATCTTAATATGGAAAGGGTCAAATACTGGCTACAGAAGGGCGCACAACCTTCGGATACTGTTAAAAAATTAATTGAACAGGTTTCTGCTTAACATACCCATTGGGGTATTTTACTACTCTTTTGACGGAGGTTAGAACATGAGCATGAAGACACTCATTGAGACAATGGCAAAGTCACTGGTGGACAAACCAGAGGAGGTTAAGGTTACTGAGATTGAGGGTGAGAAAACAACTGTTTATGAACTCAGAGTTGCTCCAAGTGATCTTGGAAAGGTCATCGGAAAGCAGGGTAAAACCGCAAGGGCTATGAGGACCATTCTTGGTGCTGCTGGAACAAAAGTTGGCAAAAGATGTGTCCTTGAAATTTTAGAATAGTCCATTAAAAAGAGTTAAATAAAGGGCGTGAAATCCACGCCCTTTTCTTTTGAGTTTGAATTAAAATTTATGAAATTTGAAGTGTTAACAATATTTCCTGAAATAATTGAATGCTACATAAAGCATGGCGTTGTTGGAAAAGCATTAAATAAAGGGATTGCAGAGGTGAAGATATACAATTTACGAGACTTTACATCTGATAAGCATAAAAAAGTGGATGATTATCCCTATGGTGGTGGAGCTGGAATGGTTATGCAGATAGAGCCATTTTACAAAGCCATAATGCATGTAAAGGAGGACAAAAAGCCCAAAAAGCTGTTACTGCTTTCTCCTCAGGGAAGAAAATTTACGCAGAAACTTGCACAGGAGTTTATAGAAGAAAATAAAGGAATGGTTTTAATATGCGGTAGATATGAGGGTATTGATGAGAGGGTTAAAGCATTTGTGGATGAGGAAGTCTCAGTGGGAGATTATGTTTTAAGTGGTGGAGAACTGGCAGCATTGGTTATAATAGATAGTATTGTAAGGCTAATACCAGGTGCACTGGGAGATGAGCTTTCAGCAGTGGAGGATTCCTTTATGAAAGGACTTTTAGACTATCCTCATTACACAAGGCCAGAGGATTTTAAGGGAATGAAAGTTCCTGAGGTTTTATTAAGTGGTGACCATAAAAAAATAGCTCTGTGGAGAAAACGTCAAGCTTTGAAAAACACATTGAAAAACAGACCTGATTTGTTGAAAAATTTATCCAGAGATGATATGAAAATTCTCAAAGAGCTTTGCTCTGAAATAAACAAAAAAATTCTGGAGGGAGTCTATGAACCAGTTAATAATTAGAGCCATAGAGGAGAGATTTAAGAAAACAGATATTCCTGATTTCAAACCAGGAGATACTCTTAAGGTTCATGTCAAGGTAAAAGAGGGAGACAAAGAAAGAATTCAGGTTTTTGAAGGTATTGTTATTGCTCGTAGAGGCGGAGGATTAAGAGAGACCTTTACAGTAAGAAAAATCTCTTTTGGAGTCGGTGTAGAGCGTGTATTCCCACTCCATAGCCCAATAATTGACAAAATTGAAGTGGTAAGAAAAGGTGATGTAAGAAGGGCTAAACTTTATTACTTGAGAACAAAGAAAGGAAAAGAGGCAAAGGTTAAAGAAAAGACAGAGTATCAAAAGGCATGAACCTCTTTGCCTTTGATGATGAAATCCTTTCTCAGGGTTACAGAAGCATTGCAGGTATAGACGAAGCTGGAAGAGGATGCCTTGCAGGTCCTGTTGTAGCAGCCTGTGTGAGTTTCAGAGATAACGTTTTTATTGAAGGCATAAAGGATTCAAAAGAATTAACTCCTGAACAAAGAGAAAGCTTTTTTGAAAAAATAATCAGCAACGCTTTTGTTGGAATTGGAATTATTGATGTAGAGCTGATTGACAGAATAAACATTCTTGAAGCTACCCGTCTTGCAATGAGCCTTGCTTATAAAAATCTTGGCAGAAATGTAGAGTTTTTACTGATAGATGCTGTTTACCTGCCAGATTTAAAAATTCCACAGAAAGCAATCATAAAGGGAGACCAGAAGAGTGCTTCGATTGCTGCTGCAAGCATTGTAGCCAAAGTAACAAGGGACAGAATAATGAGGCAATATCATGAAAAATACTATCAGTATGGTTTTGACAGACACAAAGGATATGCTACAAAGGAACATCTAAGGGCTTTAAAAAAATTCGGACCCTGCCCTATTCACAGAAAAAGCTTTTCTCCAGTAAGAGAATTAATGTTATTCTAATACATGAAACGCCTCCACATAAGAGTCAAAGGAGTTGTTCAGGGAGTAGGATTCAGACCCTTTGTTTACAATCTTGCAAAAAGTCTGAATTTAAATGGATATGTTACAAATACATCAAAGGGAGTAACAATTGAGATAGAAGGTGAAAAGGTTAATGAGTTCCTGAACAGATTGCGAAACGAGCCTCCTCCACTTGCAAAGATTTATTCAATTGATACTGAGGAGCTTCCGCCCAATAATTATCAAAGCTTTGACATAATTGAAAGCATAGATGATGCAGGATTTACCCATGTCTCAGAGGATGTATCCATATGTAATGACTGTCTAAGAGAGCTTTTTACTCCTTCTGACAGGAGATATCTCTATCCATTCATTAACTGCACAAACTGTGGTCCTCGTTATACGATTACATTGAAAGTTCCCTATGATAGAGCAAATACAACAATGTCTGTTTTTAATATGTGTGCTGATTGTCTTAAAGAATACAAAGACCCATCAAATAGAAGATTTCATGCTCAGCCAAATGCATGTCCTGTATGTGGTCCTCAGGTAAGGCTTTTTTTAAAGACTGACAGAGGATTAAAGGAGCTGGAAAATCCTGTTTTAGAGGCTATAAGGCTTATAAAACAGGGAAAGATTCTTGCAATAAGAGGGCTTGGAGGATTTCATCTATGCTGTGATGCAAAGAATGAAAAGGCAGTAGAGGAATTACGAAAGAGAAAGAAAAGAAGCAACAAGCCCTTTGCTTTAATGAGTCCTCATATTGAGTCAGTAGAAAAGTTTTGTTTTCTTTCAGAAGCTGAAAAAAGAATTTTGACCTCACCAACTCGACCTATTGTTCTTTTAAGAAAAAGGCCTGAATGTATGCTTCCAGATATGCTGGCTCTGAAAAATTCATGTCTTGGATTCATGTTACCATATACGCCACTTCATTATCTGTTGTTTTACTATCCAGAGCAAAAAGAAGACTCCTTGCTTTCGCTCCTTCAGCCTTCAGTCCTCAGTCCTCAACCTTTTGAGATACCGATGCAGCCTCACTTTGAAGCTCTTGTAATGACAAGCGGAAACATCTCTGAAGAACCAATAATAACAAAAAACGAAGAAGCGATAGAAAAACTTGGTAATGTGGCAGATGCTTTTTTACTGCATAATAGAGAAATCTTTATGCGCGTTGATGACTCTGTTGTAAGAGAGCTTGAAGGCAATATTTACTTTATAAGAAGGGCAAGAGGATTTGTTCCAAAAGCAATATCTTTAAGGGAACAACTGCCTGAAGTTCTCGGAGCAGGTGCTGACCTGAAAAACACTTTCACGCTTATAAAGTCAAACTATGCAATAATGAGTCAGCACATAGGAGATATGGAAAATCTTGAAACCCTTGAGTTTTATGAGGAGGTTTTAAACAATCTAAAATTAGTATACCGCATAGAGCCTGTAGCTGTAGGGCATGATCTACATCCCATGTATTTTTCAACTAAATGGGCAAAGGAGCATGCAGAAAAAAAGACAATTCCAGCATTTGCTCTTCAGCATCATTACTGTCATATAGCATCCCTCATGGCAGAATACGGATTAGATGAACTCTTTGGAATTGCCTTTGATGGAACAGGCTATGGCACAGATGGCAGCATCTGGGGAAGTGAGTTTTTATACTGCAGTGTTGATGATTTCATAAGACTTGCCCATCTAAAGCCAATCAGTTTGCCAGGAGGTGAAAGTGCTATAAAGGAGTGCTCAAGAATAGCTCTTTCTCTGATTGATGATGCTTTCGGAGAAGATATGAGTTTAATAAAAAAGCTTCCTGTTGCAATGACAATGGAAGAAAACAAAATCAGACAAATACTGAAACTTAAAAAACTCTCTCAGTTTAGCCCCCCTTCTTCTGGAATGGGAAGGCTTTTTGACGGAGTTTCCTCCCTTCTTGGAGTCTGTCATTACAACACCTTTGAGGCAGAGGCAGCAATAGCTCTTGAAAGCTTGATTGAAGCAAGTATGGAGTATTCTGAAAAAGCCTGCTACAGTTTTAGTATAGCTGAAAAAGAGACCAGTTCTTTAGTTATTGATTACACCTTCATGATAAAACAGCTCATTGATGACTTTCTTGCAGGCAAACCAGTTTCGGAAATCTCATGGAAGTTTCATAACACCATAATCAAAATAATCATTGAACTTACACAATATTTCAGAAAAAAATTAGGCTTTGACAGAGCTGGCTTAAGTGGAGGAGTCTTTCAGAATGCCTTTTTAATAAAGGAAACCATAAAAGCTCTAAAAAAAATAGGTATAGAGCCCCTTTATCACATAAATGTTCCAAGCAATGACGCCTGCATATCCCTTGGTCAGGCTTACATAGTAGGAAAGAGATTAAAGAAGCCTTCAGCCAACCAGAGATCGTGTTGAAAAGACAGACGGCTTGATTAGAATATATGCCGGGAAATATTTTATTAGATTTAGCTCTTTAATTTTTTAGCCAGTAAAACACAAGCTCTGCGAGCTATTATGACATTAACTCCAGGATTGTCAAGTCCTCTTTTAATTGCTTCATAGGTTGTTTTTTTATCGTAGGGATCAACAACTTCCACTGAATCTGCGCCGCAGGCTTTACATAGTTCAGCAAGGTCTAATTTTTTTGTTTCTTTTCCCTTTGCTGTAATTCCAATAATCGGAGTTGGTTGATGTCCTGTCATTGCAACTGCTGAATTATCAAGAATGCAAACAAGAATATTTAATTTGTTGTAAACTGCATTTATCAGTGCTGGGATTCCTGAATGAATAAAGGTTGAATCACCAATTACAGCAACAACTCCCTTTACTCCCTGTGAAGCAATTCCTGCTGCTTTACTTATACTTGCGCCCATACAAAGGCATGTATCAATTGCCCTAAGAGGAGGATTTGCTCCAAGAGTATAACAGCCAATATCTCCGGTAACAAAGATTGGTTTGGCTTCATTTAATGCTTTATAAAACTCTCTATGAGGACATCCAGGACAGAGCATTGGAGGTCTTGGAATAACTCCGTTTTCTGAATCAGAAGATTTTATTCTGCCAAAAATTCTAAATAAAGGCTCTGGACCAAGTTCTCCTTCAAGAGGTAAATCTCCTGAAAGCTTTCCTCTGATGTTTGAACTGTATTTTCTTGCAATATTTTCAATAAAAGGATAACCCTCTTCTAATACAATTACCTCATCAAGAGCTGTAACAAAATCTTTAATTAAGTTTTCATCCACTGGATAGGCTGAAATTTTAAGAATGGGCAGAGATTCTTCCAATTCTCTTGCATAAAGATATGTAATACCACAAGCAATTATACCCCTTTTTTCTTTACCCGGAAAAATCTTATTGAATTCGTATTTTTCTATAAATTGTTTTATTTTTTCCTGCTTTTTATTTAATTCTCTATGGAGTCTTATTACATTTTTTGGCACGGCAATCAAATAATCAGGATTTTTTTCAAGCTTAATTTCTTTTTCAGGATTGATGTTGCCCAGGCTTACAGGAGCATAACAATGAAGCAGTCTTGTAATACTTCTTACCATTACTGGAAGAGCTAATTCTTCAGATATATCAAAGGCTAAATAAGTCATATCTTTGGCTTCCTGAGCATCTGATGGCTCAAAGCATGGAATTTTTGCAAAAGAAGCATAAAAACGACTATCCTGCTCGTTCTGTGAAGAATAGGCACCAGGATCATCACCCACTGCCAGAACAAGACCACCTCTTACTCCAAGATATGCTGATGTCATAAAAGGATCAGATGCAACATTTAAGCCCACATGTTTCATTGAACAAAGTGCTCTTCTTCCAGTCAAAGACACACCATATGCAACTTCATAGGCTACTTTTTCATTAACAGACCACTCAGCAGCAACATTAGAATTTTTAGCAATGTATTCAAGGATTTGTGTTGCAGGAGTTCCTGGATAGGAAGAAGCATAAGAGATTCCTGCTTCAATAGCCCCTTGAGCAATTGCATCACATCCTAACATTAAAATCTTTGCCATAACTTCACCTTTTCAAAAATTTAATGCTATTAATATAACACATCTTGCTTAATACTTCAAAAATATAATATATTACTTTTATGCAAACTGTAGAAATTTACGATACAACTCTAAGAGATGGTTCACAGGCAGAGGATATCTCTTTTTCAGTTGATGATAAATTAAGAATCACTGAAAAACTTGATGAACTTGGAATTCATTACATAGAAGGTGGATGGCCTGGCTCAAATCCAAAGGATGCTGAATACTTTAAAAAAGTAAAGAAACTTAATCTCAAAAACGCCACTGTAGTTGCCTTTGGAAGTACCCACAGACCAAAAATAAAAGTAGAAAGTGATTCAAATGTGAAATCCCTTATTGCCTCAGAAGCCAGAATATTAACAATTTTTGGCAAAACCTGGGATTTTCATGTAACAGAAGCTCTTAAAATATCTCTTGAAGAAAACCTTGAGCTTATTTTTAATACAGTCAGTTATTTAAAAAAGTACGCTGAAAAAGTCTTTTTTGATGCTGAACACTTTTTTGATGGATATAAAGACAATCCCGAGTATTCCATTAAATGTTTAAAAACTGCTCAGGAGGCTAAGGCAGACTGTATTATACTCTGCGACACAAACGGTGGAAGCCTTCCAGCTGATGTAGAAAAAATTGTAAAAGAGGTTAAAAAATCAATAAATACTCCTTTAGGAATTCATGCTCATAATGATTCTGACTGCGCTGTTGCTAACAGTATTACAGCAGTTTTAAATGGAGTTACTCAGGTTCAAGGAACTATGAACGGATTTGGTGAAAGATGTGGAAACGCCAACCTTTGCTCTGTTATTCCAAATCTGCAGTTGAAACTTGGATTTAAATGCCTTGATGAAGACAGATTAAAAAAACTCACTGAAATTTCAAGATTTATTTATGAAATAGCCAATCTCATTCCTTTTAAAAGACAGCCATTTGTAGGAGAAAGTGCCTTTGCTCATAAAGGAGGAGTTCATGTCAGTGCAGTTAGAAAGCGTCCAGAAACCTATGAACATATAAGACCTGAGCTTGTTGGAAATCGTCAAAGAATACTTGTTTCTGACCTTGCAGGGAAAAGCAATATCCTTAAAAAGGCAGAAGAATTTGGTATTAATCTTGATCCCAATTCTCCTGAGGTCCAAGCAATAGTTGATGCTGTGAAAACTTTAGAGAATGAAGGATTTCAATTTGAAGGAGCTGAAGCATCGCTTGAACTTTTATTCAGAAAGACGCTGGGATTAAAGAGGAAATTTTTTGATTTAATTGGATTTAGAGTTATAGATGAAAAAAGAAAAGGAGATGAACCAACATTGAGTGAGGCAACAATAATGGTAAAGGTTGGTAAAAGCATTGAGCATACTGCTGCTACAGGGAATGGACCAGTGAATGCTCTTGATAATGCCTTAAGAAAAGCTCTTGAAAGATTTTATCCTGAACTAAAAAAAGTAAAACTTAAAGATTACAAAGTCAGGGTGGTTAATTCAGGCAGAGGCACTGCTTCAAAAGTTAGAGTTTTAGTAGAATCAGGAGATGAAGAAAGCGTGTGGAGTACTGTTGGAGTATCTGAAAATATAATTGAAGCTTCATGGCAAGCAATAGTTGACAGTATTGAGTATAAACTTTGCAGAGAAAAAATAAAAAAGGAGAAAAATGAATCTGCCAGAACTGAAATTTGACGAAAATGGTCTCATTCCAGCAGTAATTCAGGAGATAGATACAAAGGAAGTTTTAATGGTTGCTTACATGGATAAAGAAGCATTAAGGAGAACCATTGAAACAGGGTTTACCCATTTCTGGTCTCGTTCAAGACAGACTTACTGGAAAAAGGGTGAAACCTCTGGCTGTGTTCAGGAAGTAAAGGAGATTTACTACGATTGTGATGCTGATACCCTTCTTGTCATGGTTAAACAACATGGTAAAGGAGCATGCCATACTGGAAACAGAACCTGTTTTTATAGAAAAATTGATTTCCAGAGTGTAAAATGAATTGTATATTTTGCAGAATTATAAAAAAGGAGATTCCATCAAAGATTGTTTATGAGGATGAATTAGTTTTAGCCTTTGAAGATATTGCTCCACAGGCACCAGTTCACATTCTTGTAATTCCGAAAAAGCACTACTCTACCCTGCTTGAAATTGAGGATAAAGAACTTATCGGACATATTTTTATGGTTATAAAAAAAATAGCTAAAGAAAAAGGCATTGATGAAAGAGGCTTTAGAGTGGTTATGAACTGCAATCATGAGGCAGGTCAGACAGTTTATCATGTTCACTTTCATCTTTTAGCTGGAAGGCAGATGCATTGGCCTCCCGGATAATACCATGAAAATTGTTAAAAAAGAGATAGCATGGCAGGGAAAATATCTCAGAGTTGTTTTGCTTTCCTATGAGGACAATCATGGAAGAATAAGAAAGTGGGAAGCTGTTGAAAGAGTAAACTGCAAAGGAATTGTTGTTGTTATACCAGTAACAGAAAACAATGAAATTATCTTTATCAGGCAGTTCAGACCTGTGCTTGGTGGCTTTGTTGTGGAGTTTCCAGCAGGATTAAATGATAGAAAAGAGTCACTGATAGAAGTGGCAAAGAGAGAATTGATTGAGGAGACAGGTCTGTTTTCAGATGAAATTGTCTTTCTTGCAGAAGGACCTGTTTCTTCAGGACTTTCTACAGAGATTCTAACAGTGTTTATTGCAAAAAATGTAAAAGAAGCTCCTGAAGAACTTAAAAAAAGTTATCCTCCTGATGAAAGTGAAAATATTGAAGTCTTAAAAATTCCCCTTGATGAAGCATTAGAAAAACTCAAAGAATTAAGAGAGCAGGGAAACTATTTAGATTTAAAAATTTTTGGTTTTTTAGAGCTTGCAAAAAAATTTATAAATTAATTGAGGGTAGAGGCTTATCCTCCACCCTCAAAAAACTACTCCAATTTGATTGCCTGAGAAGGACAGAGATCAGCTGCTTGCTGACAGTCACAGGTGTTACATTTGTCAGGACCAATAACCCAAGCTTTGTCATCTCTCAATTCAAAAACTTCTGGACATATCTCCACACAGGAGCCGCATCCTACACAAAGATCGTAATCAACTACTGGTGTTGGCATAATACCCTCCTCCTTTTTAAAATTATATTTTTATAAAATATACCAAAAAAAGTTAAAATATGCAATTAAATTTTTTCGGAGGTGAAAAGATGGAGCTTAAACAATTGGTTTTAAGCAAAGCAAAGGAAGCTAAAGAGGCTTCAATACTTATTGGAAAAGCCTCAACAGAAAGGAAAAACAAAATTCTTAATAGGATGGCTGAGTATCTTAAGCATGGAAAGGATGAACTGATTAAGGCAAACGGAGTTGACGTGCAAAGAGCTCAAGAAAAAGGACTTTCAAAAGCTTTAATTGACAGGCTTACTTTAACAGAAAAAAGAATTGACGAGATGATAAAAGGACTCGAAGAAGTCGTAAGCTTACCAGACCCGGTTGGCGAAATAACAAAAATGTGGCTCAGACCAAATGGAATGCTTGTTGGTAGAATGAGGGTTCCCATAGGAGTAATTGGAGTAATTTATGAAGCAAGACCAAATGTTACAGTAGATGTAACGGGATTATGTCTTAAGGCAGGCAATGCAGTTGTTTTAAGAGGAGGTTCTGAAGCTATAAACTCAAACACAGCATTGGTAAAAATTTTAAAACAAGCTTTAAAAGATGAAGGAATGCATGATGGTGTAGTAAGCTTTATTGATATTCCTCAAAGAGAAGCTGTTCTTGAGATGATAAAACTTGAGGGCTTAATAGATTTAATAATTCCTCGTGGTGGAGAGTCCCTCATAAGAACTGTTACTGAAAATTCAAGGATTCCTGTACTTAAACATTACAAAGGTGTATGTCATGTATTTGTTGATAGAGATGCTGACCTTGAAATGGCTCAGGAGATTTGTTTTAATGCTAAAGTACAGAGACCTGCAACCTGTAATGCAATGGAAACAATGTTAGTAGATGAAGCTGTAGCAGAAGTATTTTTGCCAGCAATGTTAAAAAGATTTGAACAGGCTGGAGTTCAGCTTAAAGGATGTTCAAGGACAAAGAAAATATATCCAAATGTAATGGATGTTACTGAAGAAGACTTTTATAAAGAATACCTTGATTTAATTCTAAATGTGAGGGTTGTAAAGGATATTGACGAGGCTATTGAGCACATAACAAAATACGGTTCAGCCCATTCTGATGCAATTGTTACGAGAGATTATAATAAGGCAATGAAGTTTTTAAGAGAGGTTGACTCATCTGCTGTTTTTGTTAATGCTTCGACAAGACTTAATGATGGATATCAATTTGGTCTCGGTGCTGAAATAGGAATTTCAACGGACAAAATTCATGCTCGTGGTCCAATGGGACTTGAAGAGCTTACATGCACCAAATTCATAGTTTTCGGATCAGGACAGTTAAGGCAATGAAGATAGGACTTTTTGGTGGAACCTTTAATCCCATTCATTATGGGCATTTAAGAGTCGCAGAAGAGGTAAGGGAAGCTTTTTTGCTGGACAAAATTATATTTATTCCAGCAGGAATTCCGCCATTAAAAAAATACGATATTGTGGAAGCTATGCACAGATTGAAAATGACTGAATTGGCAGTAAAGGACAATCCCTTTTTTGAAGTTTCTGATTTTGAAGCTAAACAGAAAAAACCTTCTTATACCATAAATACTCTTACACATTTAAAAAGACTTTACCAAAAGGATACTCTTTTTTTTATAATGGGTATTGATGCATTTCTTGAATTAAAATCCTGGTACAGGTATGAAGAACTATTAAGAATGGTTGATTTTATAATAATGTCAAGACCTGGTTTTGATAATTTACAGAATTATGAATTTATTGAAGATGAAGAGGCCGAAAACTGTTTTAAAATAAAAAATTCAGATAAAAGAGCTTTTTTTATTTCAGTTTCACCATTCTGGATATCATCAACTCAAATAAGAAAGATGATTCAGAATGAAAAAAGTATTCGTTACCTTGTACCAGAAGAAGTGCGGAAGTATATTGAAGACAACAAACTTTACAGGGAGTAGATTTATGGAGCCAATGCAATTTCAGAGAGTATACAAAAGCCCAGTAATGCAAGAGCTTTTGGAAAGCATAAAAAAACTTTCTTTTGATAATACTGTATTTTTTATATATGGAGAAAAGGGGACTGAAAAAGACTACATAGCTAAAATAATACTTGCAAACATAACTCAGGCAGAAATTGTAAAAATTCCTGAGGATATAAATAAAAAAACTTCTTTTAAGCATGAAAATATAGTTTATCTTATTAAAAATCCTGAAAATATTGATGCATCCTTTGTTTTTAATCCTGAAAGAAGTTTTAAATGCATCATTTTTTTATCTGACTGGGACTATGTGGAGCTTTATAAAAATGGTTTAATAACCTTTGAATTATACGAAAATTTATTAAATTCCAAAAAGTTTTATATACCCCCTCTGAGAGAAAGAAAACAGGATATAATTCCTCTTGCTAACTTTTTTCTGAAGGAAATTTCAGAATGTCTAAATCTTCCTAAAAAAGAATTATCAAAAGATGCTCAGGAGGCAATATTAGAGCATTCATGGACGGAAAATGCTTATCAACTCAAGCACTGTCTGGCTAAAGCCTGTATTTTAGCGAGACATCAAAGACTTACATCAAAAGATTTGTTCGGTGAATACAATGATCAGCTGTCAATAAAAAATTTTCTTGAATTAAAAATCGGCAATCTCTTAAAAGATTTTGCAAAGATTGAAAATTCAAATCTTTATGAAACTGTTATGCAGGAAGTGGAAAAGGCACTCTTTATTCTTGCCATTAATGAAACAGGAGGCAATCAGGTAAAAGCTGCAAAGATTCTTGGAATAAATAGAAATACCTTGAATAAAAAATTGAAACATTATAATTTGATTTAAAATTAACAAATATGTTATAAAATATGTTGAAACTTTTGTTACTCCATGCCCTTACCTTAAGGAGAAGGGCTTAAAATCCATATGGAGGTATTGTATGAATAATTTTTATGAAAAAGTGGTTCTTCTTCTGCCAACACTTTCTGAAGAAGAAGTGCAGGAAGTAGTTAACAAGATTTCTTCTATTATTACTGAGAATGGTGGAGAAATTTTAAAGATTGACAACTGGGGCAAAAGAAAACTTGCCTATAAACTTAACAAACAAACAATGGGATACTATGTTTTGTTTCTTTTTAAAGCTCCATCTTCAGCAATAAAAAAAATGGAAGAATTTTACAGAGTTTATGACCCGGTTTTCAAATTTATGATAGTTAAACTCACAAAACAACAGATTGCTGCACTGCCACCTGAAATAAAAGGTATACCAGTAGAACCATCTGAAGTTACTGCCAAGGTTTAGGATGTTTAATAGAATAATACTCATAGGAAATCTTACCAGAGACCCTGAAATAAGATATACGCCTTCGGGAGTCGCAGTGGCTACAGTTCCAATAGCTGTTAATTCAAGATATAAACAGGGTGAAGAGCTTAAAGAAGAAACTCTTTTTATTGATGCTATAGTTTTTGGTAAACAGGCTGAAACCTGTAGTCAGTATCTGAACAAAGGAAGAACTGTACTGGTTGAAGGACGATTAAGAGAAAGAAGATGGGAGTATGAAGGACAGAAAAGGAGCAAATTTGAAGTTATCGCAAACAATATAAGATTTTTTCCAAAAAGAGAACCTGTGGAGCAACATGAATTAACAGAGACTCCACCAGAAGAATACACAGATTTAGAACCATTTTAAAGGAGGTTAATGTGCAACAGGCAACACAAAGAAGATTTTTCAAGAAAAAATACTGCCGATTCTGTGCAGAAAAAATTGATTTTATTGATTACAAAAATGTTAAAATGTTGAGAGGTTTTATGACTGAAAGAGGTAAAATCCTCTCAAGAAAAATGACAGGAACATGCTCAAAGCATCAAAGACAGTTAACAAGAGCAATTAAGAGAGCGAGATCAATTGCACTATTGCCATATATAGAGATTTAAAAATGAGGATACCTAAGAGCTGGGTACCATACATAGCAAACAAGATAATAGAAAATCTCTTAAAGAAAGATATGATTGAAATAACTGTTCCAAAGGAACAGCTTCTTGAGGAAGCTGAAAAGCTTATTTTAGACGAATTGATGGTGGAGGACAGACTCAATGAAGAAGTGAGAGAGCTTCTTAAGAAATATGAAGCTGAAATTGAAAGAGATAAACTTGATTACAGAAAGCTTTTTGAGATGACTAAACAAAAACTTGTAAAGCAGAGAAATTTAGTTCTATGATGCTTTCAGAGGAAAAAATAACTCATACTTCCCATGTTTTATTCAATGGCTTGATTAATAAAGGATTAATCAAGCTTAAGGTTGAAGAACAGGAAGTAAGAAGAGAAATTAAAAGAAGTTTTATTCAAGCTTTAAAAATTGGTGAAACAATTGATGAAATTGTAAGAAGGAAACTTCAATCGTTCTCAAAGAAAATCATTGAAGGAAGTCCTGAATGGAATGTTCTTTATAATAAATTCTTTGAAGAAGAAGAAAAAAAGAGATTCAGCCGTTAATGGATAGATTTATACCTTCTGTGACCCTTGAAGAAATTAAAAAAGAAAAAGAGAAAGCGAAACTTCTTAAAAAGAGTTCCTGGTGGCGCAAAAAAATTTCCAAAAGAAGATGTTATTACTGCGGGAAAGAAGTATCAGAAAAAGAGCTTACAATGGATCATGTGGTGCCTCTTATTAGAGGAGGTAAATCAGTAAAAAGCAATATAGTTCCTGCCTGCAAAGAATGCAATAATAAAAAGAAGTATATGCTTCCCTTAGAATGGGAGCAATATTTACAATCTCTGAATTCTTTTGATTCTGAAAAAGTTCTTTAATTTTTCTCAAATGGCTCTACATGAACTACAACATCAACAACATCGGGAAATTCTTTTTTAATTAATTCTTCAACTCTTTCTGCTATATCATGTCCTTCTGAGATAGAGATTGAAGGATTTACTAAAATCTTTAAATCAACAAATATCTGACCTGGTGTGCCCCGTGTTCTTACATCCCTGCAAGCTTCAACATCTCTACATCTTTCAACAATACTGATAATCTTTTCACCATCAAGAGCTGTTCTGTCAGCAAGAATATTGGCAGATTCTTTTATTATCAGAATTGCCTCTCTTGCAACAAAAACTCCAACAACTAAACCAGCTAATGGATCAACAAAATTAGACTCTGTTAATGTGGTAATGACCACGCTTACTATTACTCCAATGGTTATATAAATATCAACCTTTGTATGGGCTGAATCAGCTATTAAAAATTCGCTCTTAAGCTCCTTTCCTTTTTTCCTTTCATAAACTGACACAAAAATGTTAACTATGAGAGTGCCGATGAGAATGATAAAAGCTTTTTCATCTGTCAGAGGCTTTTTTGATTCAATAATTGATTCATAAGCGTTTCTCACTATTTCTAATGCTGTAATACACATCAAAACACCTATAAAAATTGCAAAAACTGTTTCAAACTTTCTATGTCCATAGGGATGCTCTCTGTCAGGTGGATGACTTGCTATGTAAAGAGCAATTAATCCACCGATGTTTGAAATTCCATCGAAAAGAGAATGAAATCCGTCTGAATAAATAGCTACAGAGTTTGATAAATACCCATAAATTATTTTTGCTAAAGAAACAGATAGATTAAGAAAAAGTGTTATAAGAAGAACTTTTCTTATCTGTTTTTTTCTATCATGAAGATGTAGCATTTTCCTCAGGTCTAAAAATTATTATACCTTCTTTTTGTTTTGCATATTTTAAAAAGTCTTCATCAATTACGCAACCTTTATGGCTTGAAGCATGCCTGAGCTTCACATTGCCTTCGTCTATAATAATTATTCCTGTATGGGTAACATCAAGGCAGTCTCTTGATGTATAAAAACCGCAGTAATCGCCTGTTTTCAGTTTAAATAAAATTTTTTCTATTATATCTGCTGCAATGTAATTAACAATTCTTTGTTTTGGCTCTAATCCATCAATAAAACTGAGCTCTTTCACAACTGTTACAAATTTTTCAGTAATTTCTGCAGTAACATCTTTTACTGTTTTTAACTCATTCCAGTCAGTAAAATAATGTTTTCTTTTTTTAAAATCCACAGCTCCATCAAAATATCTAACATGTTTCAAATTCTCAATGAAAGAGTTTAAATCATTAGAAAGCCTCAATGCCTCAACATACTCAATAAAAGTCATACAGTCGACTCCTTCAAAATCAATTACAAGTTGTTCCTCTTCAGTGAGACTACCGATTAGTGAATTTTTTTTATAGGGAATACCAAGAAAATATCGGGATATTTCAGTAATTCTTCGTTCAGTGGGAAGTTCTTTAATATTATTCAGTAAGCTATTTATATAAATTTTACCTGTTTTAAAACGCATATGTTATGATAAAAAATGTCTTTGATTGATGTCCACTTTCACGGAACAAACAAGATAGATGTAAGAGATATTAACAGTCCAGAACAGGTTCTTTTAATTGCTCAGGAATATTGTTCAATGAGAGTTGACAAATTCTTACTTACTCTTTATCCTGCTGAGATTAACACCATGAGAAAAACTCTTTTAAACATAAAAAAAGCAATGGAATATCAAAGGCAGGAGGCAAAATTAATTGGTGTGTATCTTGAAGGTCCTTTTTTAAATCCAGAGAAAGCAGGAGCATTGGAGAGATATTATTTTTTGAAGCCTGATGTTGAGGTTTTAAATCGCTTAATTGATGGATTTGAAGATATTGTTAAAGTAATCACGGTAGCACCAGAGCTTCCTGGTGCAATTAGAATAATAGAAAAATGCGCTCAAATGGGAATTATCGTAAGCATGGGACATTCCAATGCTACATATAAAGAAGCTGAGGAAGGTTTTAAAGCAGGTTCTCGGCTTATAACTCATCTTTTTAATGCTATGCGTGGAATTCATCATAGAGAACCTGGAATAGCAGGATTTGGAGTTATTAATCAGGAAATTTATGTTGAGTTGATCGGAGATGGCAGACATTTAAGTGATAAACTTTTAAAATGGCTCTTTCATATTAAAAATCCTGAAAGAATTATTTTGATTTCTGATATGGTAAAACAGAACGAAGAAAGCAAGAAACTTCAAGGTGGTTCAATGAGTCTCAAGGATGTGGTGGAAAGGCTTAAAAATTTAAATATTGATGAAAATAAGCTAAAACTGGCTGGAGAAACAAATCCTGAAAGATTGCTTAAAATTAACTCTCTTTAAGCTTTTCAACTTCTTCCTGCTCTGTTTTGCATTCAATGCATAAATCAGTGACAGGTCTTGCCTCAAGCCTTTCAATAGGAATTTCTGCGCCACAGGACTCACATATTCCATAAGTACCATTTTCAATTTTTTCAAGCGTTTTTTCAATCTTTTTAAGTAGCTTCCTTTCCCTATCTCTGAGTCTCAAAAGAAAGCTTCTGTCAATCTCCTGAGATGCCATATCTCCTATTTCAGATAAGTTGCTTTCAGAGGGAAGATTTGAAAGCATTACTCCAGCCTCAATAAGAATCTGTCTCTTCTGTTCAAGAAGTTTCTTTTTTATCTCCAGAATTCTTTCCTGTCTCGTCTTTTGTTTCATAACTTTAATTTTTACATTAGCAAAAATCAACATAAACAGTCAAATTTTTACTGTCTCCCATATGCAATGACTTATTTAAATGCCACATCAAGAATCATCATTAATGTAAATCCAATAATTAATCCTGCAGTAGCAACATCAGAGTTGCCATTTCTCTGAGACTCTGGAATTAATTCTTCCACTGTAACAAAAATCATTGCACCTGCAGCAAAACCCAGTGCATATGGTAAAAGATTATGCATGATCTCAAGCATTAAAACACCTATAAGTGCAAAAACTGGCTCAACCAGTCCTGAAAGCTGTCCAATAAAAAAACTCTTTTTCCTTGATAAACCTTCACTTCTCAATGGCATAGAGATTGCGAATCCCTCTGGAATATTTTGAATTCCTATTCCAAATGCGAGCATTAACGAGGATAAAATACTCACAGCTTGAGGATCAGCTCCGTGAGCACCAAAAGAAACTCCAATTGCAAGCCCTTCTGGAATATTATGAAGTGTAACAGCAAGAACCAGAAGAGTGGTTCTTCTAAAGGAAGTTTTTATTCCCTCTGCTTCATTTATGGGCGCTTGAAGATGAAGATGAGGCAGAATAACATCAATCAATCTAAGAAATAAAGCACCGATCAGAAAACCAGTAGCTGGAGGTATCCATGAAGGTATATTTAGATTCTGAGACATCTCAATAGCTGGCTCAAGCAAAGACCAGAAGCTTGCAGCTATCATCACGCCTGCGGCAAAACCAAGAGCAACATCAAGAAGTTTCTTGTTAACATTTCTCACAAATAAAACAAGGGATGCTCCCACAGCAGTCAATCCCCATGTAAAAACTCCAGCAATTAGAGCCTGAACAGCAGGAGATATGGACTGCATGTAAGTTTCTATCATTTTTCAATTATAATATAAATCATGACAAAGCCAAAAATAGTGCTCAGCAGATGTTTTTTAAAACCTGTGAGGTATAATGGTGGAATGGTCTTTGATGAATTTGTTGAAAAACTTAAGCCTTACATTGAATATATAGATTTTTGTCCTGAATCTGACATAGGGTTAGGAGTTCCAAGGAAAAGATTAATAATTGTTGACAATGGATCATCAAAAAGATTAATTCAACCTGAGACTGGAAAAGACTTCACTGACAAAATGCTTGAATATGTTGATAAAACCATCTCTTCAATAACTAACATTGACGGATTTATTCTTAAAGCAAAGTCCCCTTCCTGCGGAGTGGGTTCAACAAAGCTTTACAGAAATGGTTCTGTAGCTGGAAAAACTGATGGTTTCTTTGCTGAAGCAATAAGAAAACACTTTCCATGCCTGCCCGTTGAAGATGAAGGAAGGTTAAGAGATGAAGGAATCAGAACAAATTTTCTTACAAGAATATTCGCCTTTTCTGAGATTAGAAATCTTTTTAAAAATCCAGAACCCAAAAAATTGATACAGTTTCATTCTCAATATAAATATCTCCTTATGACCTATAGTCAAAAATCTCTGAAAGAACTCGGTCAATTAGTAGCTGATGCAAGCATTCCCTTTGAGGAAAAAATTAACAGATACAGAATACAATTTTACAAAGCTTTTTTAAAAAAACCCTCAAAAAAAAGACATGTAAATACACTCATGCATTTAATGGGTTATGTTTCAAAAAAAATAACTTCCAGAGAAAGGAATCATCTAATTAATTTAATCAATAAATATAATGAGGGAAAAATACCTTTAAAAGTCATACTTGAGCTAATTAAGAGCCTGTCTTACAGGTTTGACAATGAATACATACTTGTTCAAAAATATCTGGAACCCTATCCTGAAGATTTAGATGTATAAGAGAGCTATTTACTGGTTCAAAAGAGACCCTCTA
This sequence comes from Thermodesulfovibrio sp., assembly GCF_049969575.1. Taxonomy (NCBI): domain Bacteria; kingdom Pseudomonadati; phylum Nitrospirota; class Thermodesulfovibrionia; order Thermodesulfovibrionales; family Thermodesulfovibrionaceae; genus Thermodesulfovibrio; species Thermodesulfovibrio sp. The sequence goes on from NZ_JBMFOO010000005.1 coordinate 48,643, forward strand.
AAAAACAGAATTATAAAGCCTGGTAAGGGACATGAAAAAATCGTGTTGATACTGAAAGGAAAAGTTAGAGCAACCGGTATATGGAATGGAATTCTTACTGAAGGACAGGCTATTCATATTGTAGAGGAAGAAAGCCTTTACTTTGAAAATCTCTCCAGTGAAGAGACAATCTATATAATTGCAGGTGGACATTCAGAGAAAGAGCATCACCATTAAAAAGATGAACACTTATGAAAACAGTTTTACTCATAAGTGCAACGAGTTTTATTAAGATCCTGTTAATATAGTAAACATCTGATTTTTCTGCCTCGGATAGTTTTAAGTTCGGGAATATTATTTTCACAGATAGACATTTTGTAGTCGCATCTATTGAAGAATCTGCAACCCTTTAAATTCCATGAGAGTTTCTCTTCAGTTGATATTCTTGGTGTTTTTTTTCTATTTCTTCTATGAAAACCTGGAATACTATTTATAAGAACCTGTGTATAAGGATGAAGTGGATTTTTAAATATTTCTCCTGTCTGCCCCTCTTCAACGATTCTTCCAAGATGCATTACTGCTACATAGTGACTTATGGTTCTCACAATGTTTAAATCATGAGTAATGAATAAAATTCCCATTTTCCTGCTTTCTTTTATTCTTGTCAATAACTGTAAAAGAGAAGCCTGCAGAGAAATATCAAGAGCAGAAAGTGGTTCATCAGCTATCAAAATTTCTGGATTCAGTATTAATGCCCTTGCAATGGCTACTCTCTGTCTTTGACCACCACTTAGTTGATGGGGATATCTGTCAAGTATTGTTTCATCAAGTCCCATTTCTTTGATAATTTCAATAATTTTTAATTTTGCCTCCTCTGCAGAAAATTGACCATGTATTTTTAATGGTTCTTCCACAATACTCTGAATTTTCATTCGTGGATTCAAAGATGCATACGGGTCCTGAAATACTATACTTACTGATTTTCTGAAAATCACTGAATCATCTTTTTTCATCTGCCATATATTGTGTCCTTTGAAAAGGATATGTCCACTATCTGGTTTTATCAACTTAATTAAAAGTCTTGCCACTGTAGATTTTCCAGAACCACTCTCCCCAACAAGAGCAAAAATTTCATCTCTATTAATTTCAATGTTTAGGTTTTCCACTGCTGGAATTTTTAAGGTTTCAATTTTGAAAGTTTTATTTAAGTCAATTGTTTTTAAAAATCCCAATTATGTCTCCCAGATACTAAACTCTTCAATTAATCTAATTCCAGTATAATAGCAGCACATTTCATGGTCAAAATTGTTAATAAAGCATCTTTCAATACCATCTTCAAAGATAATTCTGACAAGGCATAGTCCACCGGGCAGATGTGAGTTTTTTTCTTCAATGACCTCTCCTATACCCCAGCAAGCATAATTTAGATGCCTTACTTTATCGCCTATTTTTAAATAAGTTCGTGCACGCATTTTTTAATTATACCATTTGCAATACAGGTGCAAATAGCTTTAAAATACATGCATGGACAATGTTTTAATCCGTGCTGTTAACTGGCTCGGTGATGCTGTAATGAGTCTGCCTGCTATAAGAGGAATTCGGAAGCTTCATTCAGATTCAAATATCTCAATTCTCGTAAAGGAAAAACTTGCTGACTTATTTAAATGGGAAAGTTCCATTAATGAGGTAATTATTTATAAAACCAGAATTACAGATAAAATAAAGATAATCAAGGAATTAAGAAAAAAGAAATTCAAGAGAGCCTATCTTCTTCAAAATGCCTTTGACGCTGCTTTAATAAGCTTTCTTTCAGGAATTCCTGAAAGAGTTGGATGGAACAGAGACATGAGAGGACTGCTTCTTACCCATCCTGTTCCGTATCATGGAGAGGACAGAAAAATCCACCACATTGATTATTTTTTTGAGATTCCTAAAAGATTTAATCCTTCTCTTTCTCCTGATTATCCATGGATAAATCCTCCAATTGAAGAAAGATTAAAAGCAAGAGAGAAATTAAAAGGACTTAAAAGACCTGTTCTTGCAGTTGCTCCCGGTGCAAAATATGGAGATACTAAAAAATGGGAAACTCACAAATTTATTGAAATAGTTGAAAGATTTACTGAAAAGGGCTCTGTTGTTATTTTTGGAAACTCTGCGGAGGGCTTAAAAATTGAAAATTCCAGTGTTTATGACTTTACAGGGAAAACCTCTCTAAGTGAATTAATATGTCTTCTTTCAGAATGTGATCTCTTGCTTTGCAATGACTCTGGAATAATGCATCTTGGTTATGCAACAGGAGTTCCTCTTGTTGCCATATTTGGCTCTACCTCGCCAGAGCTTACAGGACCACCAAAATTTGCAGGAAAAGTTATAAGAAGTAATATGAGCTGTAGTCCTTGTTTTAAAAACAGATGCGATGACATAAAATGCATGAAATCCATTGATGTTGAAGAAGTATGGAATGTTCTTTTAGAACTTTTTCCCTCTAATCGTGCAGTATTTTTTGATAGAGATGGAACACTATGTAAAGATGCAAATTACTTAAGAAGATGGGAAAATTTTGAGCTTTTTCCCGAGATTGAAAGCCTCAGAGAATTGAAGGATGCTGGATTTCTTCTCATTGGAGTTACAAATCAGTCTGGCATCAGAAGGGGTATTGTTGAAGAGGAGTTTGTAAAAGAAGTTAATAAATTTTTTATTGAAAAATACGGATTTGATGATTTTCTTTACTGCCCACATCATCCTGAGGACGGATGTTTTTGCAGAAAACCAAATCCTGGAATGCCTTTAATAGCCCGTTACAAGTACAATATTGATTTTAAAAACTCCTATGTTGTGGGAGACAAACAGATAGATATTGAGCTTGCCAGATCAATTGGTGCAAGAGGTATTCTTATTGGAAAAGATGCTAAGAATTTGAAAGAAGCAGTGGAGATTATAAAAAGGGATATGAATGCTTGAAAGAGTAAAAAAACTTCTTCTTGTTAAACCAAGTTCTCTTGGAGATATTGTTCACAGTTTAGCTTTTTTAAATGCAGTAAAAGAAAACTTTCCAGATATTAAAATTCACTGGATTGTCTCAAAGGAATTTGAAGAGCTTTTAACTGAACATCCCTTGATTGACAAAGTTATTACAGTGGATAAAAACAGATGGAAGGACATAAAAAACATTGCTCTGACTGTCAAGGAGTTTCAAAGTTTGAGAGAAAAGTTGAAAAATGAAAAATATGATATTACAGTGGATCTTCAGGGGCTTTTTAGAAGTGGATTTATTACATGGTTGAGTGCTTCTCCAGTAAGAGCAGGATTTAAGGAAGCAAGGGAGTTTAGCTCCTGTTTTTACAACAAAAAAATCTCTGTTTCAGTAGACACACATGCTGTTTTGCGTTATCTTGAGGTTGCAAAAGCATTTGGGTGCAAAATCAATTCCGTAAAGTTCCCTCTTCCTCAGGAAAAAGAACCAGACTGGCTCAGTGAATTTAATGATTTTGTTGTAATAATTCCATCAACGAGATGGCAGTCAAAAAACTGGCCCCTACCCTATTTCATTGAGATTATAAAGATGTTACCTTACAATTTTTTAATTATTGGTTCAAAGTCTGATGAGGCAGAGGCTTTCAAAATTGAACAATATACAAAAGGTAAGGCAAGGTCAGTAGCAGGTAAAACAACTCTCAAAGAATTAATTGCCGCATTTAAAAAATCTCTCTTTGTTATAACCCCTGATACTGGAACCATGCATCTTGCAGTTGCCTGTGGTAAAAAAGTAGTTGCCCTATTCGGTCCCACATCTCCTCAAAGAACAGGACCATTTGGACAAGGTCATTTGATAGTAAAGTCAGAGCTGCCATGCAGCCCATGCTTTAGAAGACATTGCAGGGATCAAAAATGTATGAGAGAAATCACACCTCAGGTGGTATATAATAGAGTAGTTGAATGGATGGCAACATGAAGTATCAAAAAGGTATGAGATGGTTAGAGTTAAAATTTGTGGAATAACAAATCTTGAAGATGCTTTGTGGGCAGCAGAATGTGGAGCTGATGCCATAGGTTTTATTTTCTATAAAAAAAGTCCACGATATATAGAACCTCAGAAAGCAAAAGAGATAATAAAGTCTCTTCCTCCTTTTGTAAACTTTGTTGGTGTTTTTGTAAACGAAGATTTTGAAAAAATTAAAGAAATCATGGCCTTTACCGGAATTGATACAGTTCAGCTTCATGGAGATGAGCCTCCTCAAGTTTGCAATAATTTCCAGAGGGTTATTAAGGCATTTAGAATTAATGAAACTGGAAATCTACCAGATGGTAAATCTTTAAAAGAAGTATTGAATGATTACAATGTATCAGCCTTTCTTCTTGACAGTTTCAGTAAAGATGAATATGGTGGAACAGGAAAAACATTTAATTGGGAATGTGTCAAAGTAGCGAAACAGTTTGGCAGGGTTATACTTTCAGGTGGATTGAATGTATTCAATGTGGAAGAGGCAATAAAAAAAACATCTCCCTACGGAGTTGATGTAAGCAGTGGGGTGGAGCTTTACAAAGGCAAAAAAGACCCTGAGCTTGTAAAAAAATTTATTGAAAAAGCAAAATCTAAAAAAAATTAAAGGAGAAAAAGATGATTGAATGGTTACCTTATGAAGAAAATTCATTTAAAAAGGCAGAAATTGAAGACAAACCAATTTTTCTTCACATTACTGCAAAATGGTGTAATTACTGTAAAAAAATGAAAGAAGAATGCCTTGATGATTATGAAATCGCAGAAATTATAAATAAAAACTTTATTCCTGTTCATATTGACAGAGATGAAAGACCTGATCTGGATCTATTTTATCAAAAGGCTTCATACATTATTGGACAGGGAAGTGGCTGGCCTCTTAATCTTTTTTTAACTCCCGAGGGTAAGCCTTTTTCTGGTGTGAACTATAACATTAATGAAGGAAAAAATCATTTTAAAACAATGATAGAAAAAGTTATTGATCTTTATAAAGTGAACAAAGAAAAAATTTTGCAGCGTTCTCAAACAATTGTTGATGCAGTTAAGCCAACAATGGTTATGCCTTCTGAAATTAGGCAGGAACTTCTTCAAAATCCTGAGGAAGAGATAGTAAAAGAAATTGATTTTGAATTTGGCGGGTTTAAAAAGACTCCTAAATTCCCGATTTATGCTCATATTGATTTGCTTTTGTGGAGATACTGGATAAGACCAAAACCATGGATTAAATCTGCAATTGAAACAACCCTAAAAAGCATGGTTTCTGGAGGAATTTATGACCACCTTGAGGGAGGATTTCATAGATATGCCACTGACAGAGCATGGTTAATGCCACATTTTGAAAAACTCGCCATAGATAATGCATGGCACATAATAAATTATCTTGATGCATACAATATCTTAAAGGATCCCTTTTACATGGACATAGCTATTGAAATAGTTAATTACCTGAAAAACAATCTCTTTTCTCCGGAAGGCTATTTTTATTCAAGCCAATTTGCCGATCCTTTTTACTACACATGGCAGGAGCAAGAACTCAGAGAAATTTCTGACATGACAATTACACTTGTAGAGGGAAAGGCAATGATTGGTGAGAGATTTGTTCTCATTGGCAGAGATAGGGAATTGATTAAACAGTTAAAGGAGAGTTTCATTTTAAAAAGAAAACATAGGCAGTCTCCAGAAACAGATAAATCAATTTATTGTTTTGTAAATGGAGTTTGTGCCGAGGCATTTATTAAAGCATGGAGAATTATTAAAGATAAAAACCTGCTTAATATGGCTCTATCAGCCATTGATAATACTCTAAGAGCTTTATTTGATGAAAACACTCTTTACAGAACCAAAAAGATACATGCTTTGCTTGATGACTACGCCTATATAACTTCAGCGCTAATTTCAGCATATGAGGTAACTTCAGAAGATGAGTATTTAAATAAGGCAACTATCATAACAGAAATGGCAATAAATAAGCTCTGGGATGAAGAATATGGTGGATTCTATGACTCTGAAGAGTCAATTTTTTCCATCAGACATAAGAGTATTCATGACACGCCCTACCCTTCAGCAAATTCAATAATGATAATTAATCTTCTGAAATTGCATGCAATTAAGAGAAATGAAAAATATTTTGATCTTGCAAACATGTCTTTAAAAGCCTTTTCAAATTTAGCTTCCCCATATCTTTCGCCTTACTATATTAAAGCATTGCTCAGTTATTTTGACTTGCTAACATTGAATTTTTATACTACTGTAGAGTCTAATATTGGAAAAGCAACAATTCATCAGATAACACCTTTTACAGTTATTGCTCATAGACAAAAGGACGGCAACTACATAATCCCCTCAGTTGGCTCAAAGTATTTTGATCAAATCTATGAGCCAGAAGAGTTAGCAAAATTTTTGAAATTGTGAAAAATATATTATAAATAAAAAAATTCTTATAGGATGGGATTATGGATATTAAAATTCTTGGTCCTGGTTGTGCTAACTGCTATAAGGTTGAAGAAACAGTGAAAAAAGTTGTATCCCAACTTGGTATTCAGGCAGAAATGAGTCATATCAAGGATATGAAGGAGATTTTTAAATATACACAAGTCATGCCTGGCTTACTTGTTAATGGAAAACTTAAACATGCAGGATTTCCACTTCCATCAGAAGATAAAATAAGAAATATCTTGATTGAAGAGCTCAGTTCAAAATAATTTTATACGAAAATAAAAAAAATTTAATTTGTTTTGTGTGAGGAAATCGAATAAAATTGAGATATGTTAGATTTCCTCACATATACATTTCCCATATCTGGAGTTACAACCAATGTTCTTATTCCGCCGCTCGTTGCTTTTATTGTCTCTTTTTTTACATCAATGGGAGGAGTATCAGGTGCTTTTCTTCTTCTGCCTTTTCAAGTAAGTGTTCTTCAATATAGTTCTCCAGGGGTAAGTGGAACAAACTTTATTTTTAATGTTGTTGCCATTCCTTCTGGGGTTTATAGATATCATAAAGAAAAGAGAATTCCATGGCCTCTTGCATGGGTTGTTATGATAGGAACTGTTCCTGGAATTATAATTGGTTATTACATAAGAATAAAAATCCTTCCAGACCCTAAGTCTTTTAAATTTTTCGTAGGTCTTGTATTATTTTATATTGGTGTAAGACTTTTTCTTGATGCCTTTAAAAAGAAAAAAGCAGAAACACAGAAAAAGTTTGACCAGAAGCTTACCAAAGAAGCTACTGTTAAAACAATCTCTTTCAGTTTAAAAAGAACTGAATACGAATTTTGGGGTGAGAGATTTTCATTCAGCACAATCTGGGTATTTATTGTCGCCTTTGTTATTGGAGTAATAGGTGGAGCCTATGGAATCGGTGGTGGAGCAATCATGTCACCTTTTTTGGTAACATTTTTTAAGCTTCCTGTTCACAGTATAGCAGGTGCATGTCTTATGGGTACTGCCACAGCTTCTGTTTTTGGGGTTCTTTATTATGCAATTCTTCCTTCACCTGCAGGACTTCAGACAAGTCCTGACTGGTTACTTGGTTTACTTTTTGGTATTGGTGGTGCTTTTGGTATATATCTTGGAGCAAGAATGCAAAAACATGTTCCTCAGAAATATATAAAGCTTATTTTAAGCATCTTGATAGTTTATATTGCCTTAAGATACATTATTCAGTTTTTCTATTAAGCTCGTGCCAGGGTTATAGCGTGAACTTCTTTCGCTCCTGCTTTTTTAAGCTCCTTTGCACATTCCATTAAAGTAGCTCCAGTTGTAACCACATCATCAATAAGTCCTATTTTTAAGCCTTTAACCAAGGTTATTACCTGATAAGCCATTTTTACATTGTTCAATCTATCTTTAGCATCAAGAGAGGCTTGGTCAAGGGTATTTTTGATTTTAACAAGAATTGATAAGGATAAAGGGATTTTCCATGCCTTCGCACATTCCTTTGCAAGGATTGCTGATTGATTGAACTGTCTTTGTCGGAGTTTGTTTATATGCAAAGGCACAGGAATTAAAATTTCAACATCTGGTGCTGTAATTGAGCTAAGAAGTCTGCCAAGTTGTTTGCCAATTCTTTTTATTCCTCCATATTTAAAACAATGTATAGCCTCTTTGAGAACTCCTTCATATGCTCCAAAAGAATTTAAAGAATCAACATATTTCCAGAAATCGCTGTGAAACTTTCCTGTTGTGATTTTGTGTAAACTGAAACCCTCAATTTTCCTCCAGCAACACTCACAAAAGGGCGAATACATCCAGTATGATTTTTTATTGCAAATTGGGCAGTGCTCGAAAAAAACTAAATCATAAAGGAGACTCCTTAACGATAATCTCATCTCTTTTTTGTCCTGTAGAAATAATCTGAATTTTAATCTTTAATGAATCCTCTATGAGTTGGAGATATTTTTTAGCATTATCAGGTAAGTTTTCATAATTTTTGATACCTCTTGTGCTTTCTTTCCAGCCTGGAAGTTCTTCATACACAGGAGTGCAATTTTCAAGGATTTCAAGCTCTTTCGGAAACTCCTCCAAAATCCTGCTGCCGTATTTATATCCAACGCATATTTTCAATTTATCAATTCCATCAAGAATGTCAAGCTTTGTTATTACTAAACCTGTAAATCCGTTTACTCTTACAGAATGCCGTAATCCCACAAGGTCAAGCCATCCGCATCTGCGAGGTCTTCCAGTAGTTGCTCCATATTCTCCACCCTTTTGCCTGATGTATTCACCAAGTTCATCTTTTATCTCTGTAGGAAAAGGTCCACCACCTACCCTGGTAGTATAAGCCTTTACAACTCCTATAATGCTGTTAATTTTTATGGGACTTACTCCAGCTCCTGTGCAGGCACCTCCAGCTACTGTATTTGAAGAAGTAACATAGGGATATGTTCCATGGTCAATGTCAAGAAGACTGCCCTGAGCACCTTCAAATAGGACATTTTTACCACTGTCAATTGCTTCATTTATAAGGATATCTGTGTCAGCAATATATTTTTTCAGTTTATCTCCATAATTCATATATTGATTGAATATATCTTCTGCATTCAATGACTCAGCATTGTATAAATTTTTAAGTAAAAAATTTATAACTTCAAGATTTGCCTGAATTTTGTTTTTGAGGATTTCAGGATAAAGCAAATCAATCATTCTAACACCGTTTCGAGCAATCTTATCAGTATAACAAGGCCCTATGCCTTTTTTTGTTGTTCCAATTTTTTTCTTTTTTTCAGATTGCTCTTCTATGGCAATGTGATAGGGCATTATGAGATGACAGTGCTTTGCAATGTATAGATTGTTGTCAATTTCTATTCCTTTATTTTTAAGAGTTTCTATTTCTTTTAATAAACCTCCCGGGTCCAAAACCACTCCATTTCCTATAATGCATTTCTTATTTTTATGAAGAATACCAGATGGAATCAAATGAAGTATATACTTTTCATCTCCTACAACAACTGTATGTCCTGCATTACATCCTCCCTGAAATCTCACAACATAATCGCACTTTTCTGTTAAAAAATCAACTATTTTACCTTTTCCTTCATCTCCCCATTGTGCTCCTATGATAACAACTGTTGGCATTTTCTTTCTCCTGTTATTTAATGAGTAGAAATATAAACTGGTTTTACTTCCAGAATATTTGGAAGTTTCTTTATTCTATCAATTATTTCCTCTGTCAATGGAGCATCAATACTTATAACAGAAAAAGCTATGCCTCCTGCTTCCTTCCTTCCAAAATGCATGTGCCCAATATTGATATTGTTCTGTCCAAGCAGAGTTCCGATATTGCCAATAACACCGGGACGGTCCCAGTTTCTCATAAATATCATGTTGCCTTCGGGAATGATCTCCATGGAAATATCATTAATTTGAACAATTCTTGGGTCTTTTCTACTTAAAAGTGTTCCAGCAATAACTGCTTTGTCATCTTTTCCAATTAGAATTATTCGGACAAGACTCTGATAATCACCTGCTTCTTTTCCTTTTATTTCTTTAACTTCTATACCTCTTTCTTTTGCAATAAATGAAGCATTAACATAGTTTACAGGCTCTCCAAGTATGGGATCTAAAATTCCTTTTAGTGCTGCAGCAGTCAATGCCTGCGTGTTAAGATCAGAAATTTCACCAAGATATTCAATCTGAACCTGTTTGATGCTTTTAGTAAAAATCTGAGAAACAAAACTTCCCATTCTTTCAAGCAATACAAGATAGGGTCTGATAAGTGGGACCTGATCAAAGGGAATTGATGGGAAATTAACAGCATTACGGATAGTTCCATTAATTAAATAATCTACTACCTGTTCTGCTATTGCAACTGCAACATTTTCCTGAGCTTCTACTGTAGATGCCCCAAGATGAGGAGTACAGATTACTCGGTCATCTGCTATTAGAGGATAGCCTTCTTCAGGAGGTTCTTTTTCAAAAACATCCAAAGCAGCGCCGGCAACTTTTCCTGACTGAATTGCCTCATAAAGGTCCTTTTCATTTACTATACCGCCACGAGCACAGTTAATTATATAAACTCCATTTTTCATTTTCGCAATCGTATCTTTATTTATTAAATACTTGGTTTCAGCAGTCAAAGGAGTATGAATTGTAATAAAGTCTGATTCAGTAAAGAGTCTATCAAGGTCAGTCTTTATAATTCCAAGTTCTTCAGCTTTTTCATCACTTAAAAAAGGATCGTAGGCTAAAACATTCATACCCATACATTGCATTCTTTTTGCAACTTCTGAACCAATTCTACCAAGTCCGATTATTCCGAGAGTTTTATTGTAAAGTTCAACTCCCATGAATTTTTTCTTTTCCCATTTTCCTGCTTTCATTGAAGCTGTTGCTTGAGGAATTCTTCTTGCTAAAGAAAAAAGCATTGCAATTGTGTGTTCTGCAGTAGTTATAGTATTTCCTCCAGGAGTGTTCATTACAACAATTCCCTTCTTTGTTGCAGCAACTTTATCCACATTGTCTACACCTGTTCCTGCTCTACCTATAACTTTAAGCTTATCTGCAGCTTCAATGATTTCAGCAGTCACCTTTGTAGCGCTTCTTATAATCAAAGCATCATACTCTCCAATTATTGCTTTAAGTTCTTCTGATTTCAATCCTGTTTTTACATCAACTTGAAGTCCTGCTTTTTTTAAAATTTCGACTCCTTTTGGAGAAATGCTGTCACTGACAAGAACTTTCACTTAATCTCCTCCTTTGAAAAAATTTCTTCTGCCTTTGCAACACCTTTACCAAAAGTAACAGGGTATCCAAGCTCTTTAAGTGTCATTTCAAGTGCTGAAATTCCAACAATTACATCAAATTTATCAGCATATCCAAGATGGGCAATTCTGAATATCTTACCTTTAAGTTTATCCTGTCCACCAGCTGCTGTAACACCATGTTTTTCTCTTAAAGTTTTGTAAATCATCTGTCCATCAATTCCTTCAGGTGCTTCAATTGCTGTAACAGCATTGCTTGGTGTGCCTTTTGGAAACAAATTGAGTCCTATTTCTTTTGCTGCTTCTCTTGTAGCATGAGACAGTAGAGAGTGCCTTCGGAATATGTTTTCAAGTCCTTCTTTTTGCATGAGTTTCAAAGCTTCATTAAGCCCGACAATAAGAGATACAGCTGAAGTAAAGTTTGTTTGATTTTTTGCAAGGTTTTCTCTTTCTTTTTTAAGATTAAAATAAAATCTTGGCATTTTTGATTTTTCATTTCTTTTCCAAGCCTTTTCACTTACACTTATAAATGCAAGCCCTGGTGGAAGCATAAATCCTTTCTGAGAACCACTTACCATTACATCAATTCCCCATTCATCAGTTTTTATGTCATGGGCAACAAGTGCGGAAATGGCGTCAACAATAAATAATGTGTCATCATAATTTTTTACTATCTTTCCAACTGCCTCAACATCATGATACACACCTGTGGAAGTCTCACTTGCCTGAATAAAAATGCCTTTAATATCTGGATGTTTCTTTAATTCTTCATCAACTCTATTAACATCAACTGAATATCCCCATTCAACTGCAATTTCATGAACAGTTAAACCATAAGCCTGAGCAATTTTTACCCATCTTTCACCAAATTTACCACCATTTATTACAAGAACTTTTTCACCGGGTGAAAAAAAGTTGTTTACTGCAGCAACCATTCCACCTGTGCCAGTAGAGCAAAGTATTAAAACATCATTTTTAGTCTGATAAATCCATTGAAGGCCCTTTTTGGCTGAATCCAGAATTGGTAAAAAATCAGGACTGCGATGATGAATTATGGGCATTGCCATACTAAGAAGTACTTCCGGCGGGACTGGAGTTGGTCCTGGTGCAAGCAGATATTTTTTCAAAAGCATCTCTTCCTCCTTTTATCTACATAATTTAGATAATAAAATATATTACCATAACTTGAGCTTTTTGAAATACCTTTTCTGAAACT
>NZ_JBMFOO010000006.1:0-52176 GCF_049969575.1 Thermodesulfovibrio sp.
AGAAGGCACAAAAGCAGGACATATATATGGAGTAAGATTTAACATTAACTTTTAAAGGAGGAGGTTTAAGATGAAGAAGTTTAAAAGTCTTTTAATCAGCATCATTGCAGTATTATTTCTTACAGGCACAGCATTGGCACATTTTGGAGTAATAATGCCATCTGATGACATTATCGGAGAGAAAGACTCAAAAAAAATCACACTGAAAGTATATTTCATGCATCCCTTTGAGCAAGAATGGCTTAACATGGAAAAACCAAAGGCTTTTGGTGTAATGCTTGGTGATGAAAAAACTGATCTGCTAAGCACCCTTGTTAACAAAAAAGTAAAGGGCAAAAACGCATGGGAGACAACTTTTACAATCAAGCGTCCGGGAGACTACATATTTTATCTTGAACCAGTTCCTTACTGGGAGCCAGCAGAGGAAAAATTCATAGCCCACTATCCAAAGGTTGTTGTTCAGGCTTTAGGAAAGGAAGAAGGATGGGATAAGGAAGTTGGACTTCCCATCGAGATTGTTCCACTTACAAGACCTTATGGGCTCTGGGTTGGAAATGTATTTCAGGGAATTGTTAAAGTTAATGGAAAGCCTCTGCCTTTTGCAGATGTTGAGGTTGAATACTTTAATGAAGGTGGTAAGGTTAAAGCACCGAAGGAGCCTTACATAACACAGGTTATAAAAGCTGATGCAAATGGTGTATTTACCTATGCAATTCCTAAGGCTGGATGGTGGGGATTTGCAGCACTCACTGATGCTCCTTACAAGATTAAAAAAGATGGGAAAGAATATCCTGTTGAGATTGGTGGAATTATCTGGGTTAAGGCAAGGGAGATGAAATAATGCATATATCTGAAGGAGTTCTTTCTGCGCCGGTTCTGCTTGCCGGCGCTGTTTTGTCTTTAATAGGGCTTACTCTTGGGCTTAAAAAAATTAAAAATGAAGATATTCCAAAGGTTGCTGTCCTTTCTTCTGCTTTTTTTGTTGCATCATTAATTCATATTCCCATAGGTCCTACCTCTGCTCATCTTGTTTTAAACGGGCTTGTTGGAATGCTCCTTGGATGGGCAGCATTTCCTGCTATATTTGTGGGACTTGTTTTGCAGGCTTTACTTTTTCAATTTGGAGGACTTACAACACTTGGAGTAAACACCTTTGCAATGGCAATGCCTGCAGTACTATCATATTATGTCTTTAGAAGGTTGTTACATAAAGGTAGAAATACTGCCTTTATTGGAGGAGCTCTTGGTGGAGCATCTTCTGTGCTTATTGGTACTGTGTTTGTAAGTCTGGCTTTAATTGAAACTGAAAAAAGCTTTATGGGAGTTGCTATAACTCTTTTTACAATGCATCTTCCAATTGCTTTGGTGGAGGGAATAATAACGGGTTTTGTTGTATTATATATTAAAAAAGTAAAACCGGAGGCATTGAGATGAAAAAGTTGCTCAATCCAGGATATTTTTGTCTTTTTTTTATAATTGTTTGCTTACAACTTCTCCTTTCCAGCGATGTTTATGCTCATAAGGTGAGCGCCTATGCATACAGGGAGGGTGATAAAGTAATTGGAGAGTGCTATTTTGTTGATGGCTCGCCCTGTAAAAACTCTAAGGTTGAGGTTTATGACAGTAGAGGTAAAAAAATTACAGAGACCACTACTGATGAAAAGGGAAGATTTAATTTTAAAACTTCAGAGACTGGAGAACTAAAAATAGTAATTCCTGCTGGAGAAGGTCACAGAGCAGAATACATCCTTGAGGCAGTTGAAAAGCCTGAAAAAAAGGAAGTAAAAAAGCAAGAACCTGTTAAAGAGACTCAGAAACAACAGATTCCTTCAGCATCAATCAATAAAGAAGAACTCAAACAAATTATTGATGAAGCAATGGAAGCAAAGCTTCAGGGATTAAGAAGTGAGATGATGGATTTGAGAAAACAGTTGGATAAAATCAGTATAAGAGACATAATTGGAGGAATAGGATATATCTTTGGGGTCTGGGGAGTAATAATGTTTATTAAAAGAAAGAAAAATGCATCTTGAAGAGTTTTCAGAGGGAAGTTCTTTTTTAAATAAGGCAGATCCGAGATTAAAAATCATAGTTTTTTCAATATTCAGTATCCTCTGTGCAACTGCTTCAGGATTGAAAACTCCATCTTTGTTTTTGCTTTATTCTATTTTTTCTGTTTTTCTTGCTCGATTAAGAATAAAGCCTCTTTTTTCAAGGCTTGGTGTGGCAAATTTTTTTATTCTTTTTATCTGGATTTTTGTTCCTTTGAGTTATCCTGGCAATAGTCATTTCTCATTCGCAGGGTTAAAGATTAGCCAGGAAGGAATTTTTTATGCATTATCAATTACACTTAAATCTAATGCAATCATTATCGCAACAATAACACTTCTTAGCACTTCCTCTGTTAATTCTTTAGCCCATGCAATGCTTCATCTTAAAGCTCCGAAAAAGCTTGTGACAGTTTTCTTTCTTTTTTATCGTTACATTACAGTTATCCATGAGGAATATTTAAAAATAAAAAGAGCTGTGCTTGCCAGGGGTTTTGTTCCAAAAACAACGCTTCACACTTACAGGACCTATGCCTACATTGTTGGAGGAATGCTTATTAAAAGCTATGAAAGAGCAGAAGAGATTTACAGGGCAATGCTTTGCAGAGGCTTTCAAGGATATTTTCCGCTTTTTGAGCATTTTCAAATAAGAAAAATTGATATAATATTCAGTGTTGTTTCAATTTTTATGTTTGTTGTAATTCTGGTTTTGGCATAATTTAAAAAATCATCAACAGGGATAGAAACATGAAAGAGCCGATTATAAGACTCAGGAATATTAATTTTAATTATGATGGAAGGGCTGTGCTAAAGGATGTAAACTTTGATGTTTATGAAGAAGATAGAATTGGTCTTATTGGACCTAATGGTTCAGGTAAAACAACTCTTTTATACATCATAATGGGATTGTTAAAACCTTTTTCTGGGACAGTTGAGATATTTGGGACAGTCAGGCAAAAAGAGAAAGATTTTATTGAAGTAAGACAAAAGATAGGACTTCTTTTTCAGGATTCAGATAGTCAGCTTTTCTGTCCAACAGTAAAAGAAGATATAGCTTTTGGACCTTTTAATCTTGGGAAATCAAAGCAAGAAGCATTAAAAATTGTAAAGGAGACCTGCGAAATTTTGGGGTTAAATGGATTTGAAGATAGATTAACCTATAAACTTTCTGGAGGAGAAAAAAGACTTGTTGCACTTGCAACAGTTATAGCAATGAGACCTGTCTGTTATCTTTTAGATGAGCCATCAAATGGTCTTGATGAAAAAACTAAAGAGAGACTTCTTCAATATCTCACAAATAATGCAAAGACCTATGTTGTTGTTTCACACGATAAGGATTTTATAGAACAAGCAACTGATAAAGTCTATCTTCTTAAAAATGGCATGATTTCTACTCTAAGGAGCTATTAAAAAGGAAATATCTTCGGTAGTTTAAAGCCCTTGCCGTGTTTTAACTGTTTCATCATTTTTTTCATCTCATTGAATTGTTTAATGAGCCTGTTAACATCTGTTACTGTTGTTCCACTTCCTTTAGCAATACGAATTCTTCTACTTGCATTTAAAATTTTCGGATTTCTGCGCTCTTCAGGTGTCATTGAATTAATTATTGCCTCAACCTTAACAAACTCTTTCTCATCAATTTTTATTTCCTTTAATATTTTATTGGCTCCTGGAAGCATTGAAAGAATGTTTTCAAGAGGTCCCATTTTTCTCATTTTTCTTATTTGATCTTTTAGATCTTCGAATGTGAATTCTTCTTTTTCGATTTTTTTCTTTAACTTTTCAGCTTCTTTTTGATCATAGGCTTTCTGTGCCTGTTCAATAAGTGTAAGAACATCTCCCATTCCAAGAATTCTATTTGCCATCCTGTCAGGATGAAACTCCTCAAGAGCGTCAAGTTTTTCACCAGTTCCAATAAGTTTTATAGGCTTACCTGTTACTTCTTTTATTGAAAGTGCAGCACCACCACGAGCATCACCATCCATTTTTGTTAGAATAACTCCTGTAATACCTATTTTTTCATTGAAGCTTTTTGCAATGTTTACTGCATCCTGCCCTGTCATGGCATCGGCAACAAAAAGAACTTCATGGGGTTTAAGAATCTCTTTTACATCTTGTAACTCCTGCATCAATTCTTCATCCACATGCATTCTTCCAGCAGTATCAACAATTACTGGATCCATTCTATCAATTACAGCTTTTTTAAGCGCTTCTTTACAAAGCTCTACTGGATTTTTAATTTCGTAAGAATGAAATACTGTAACATCTATCTGCTTACCCAGAGTAACAAGCTGCTCAATAGCTGCTGGTCTTTGAAGGTCTGCTGCAACAAGCATTGGCCTGCGACCCTGTTTTTTGAAAATTCTTGCAAGCTTTGCTGAAGTGGTTGTTTTTCCAGAGCCGTGCAGTCCAACCATCATTATTACAGTTGGTGGATTTGGGCTCAGCTGAATCTTTGCAGTGCTTCCTCCCAGCAGTTCACACAGTTCATCATAAACAATCTTTATTACCTGCTGAGCAGGGGAAAGGCTTTCAAGAATTTCTTTACCAATAGCTTTATGACGGACTCTTTCAATAAAAGATTTAACAACTTTAAAGTTAACGTCTGCTTCTAAAAGAGCGATTCTTATTTCTTTTAAAGCAGAATCAACATCTTCTTCTTTAAGAATACCCCTGCCTTTGAGTTTTTTAAATATTGCTTCAAGTTTATCTGTTAATGCCTCAAACATTAATTACCTCCTGTTTAACAGGAGCTTTTCAATTTCTTTGTTAAATAAACCAAAAGTATCCTGTGTTATCCCTCTGTATATTTTCATAATATTTTTTTTCTCATTTAAAATAAAAAAATTTGGAAACCCGTAAATATTGTAAAATTTTTTTACCTTTACATCAGCTATAAATAAAGGATATTGAATTCCTCTGCTTTTTGCAAATTCGTTGAGTTTTTGCGGCTCCTCTATTTCGTCATTAAATATAACTCCAACTATTTGAACATTTTTATTTTTGAATTTCTCATAAAGTTTGTTTATGTCCGGAATTACATAATCGCAGGCAAAACATTTATTTGAAAGAAATTCTATAACTATGACCCTACCTTTAATTTGATACAACTGCACAGGCTTGCCATTTATATCAGTTAAGAAAAAATTCGGAGCAGAGTCACCTGTTCTAAGTGCACTCTGCCCTGCTTGTGGAATTAGCAGTATAAGAATTAAGATTAAAAGCTTTTTCACAAATCAACTATTGAGGAGGCTATCCAGTTTACTTTTTAATATAGATTTTGGAACAACTCCCACTATCTGGTCAACTCTCTGCCCATCTTTGAAAAACATAATTGTAGGAATTCCCATTATTCCATAACGCGTTGCAATATCAGGATTTTCATCTGTATTAAGTTTTCCTACTTTAATTTTCCCTTCATATTCCTTAGCAAGCTCCTCTATTGTTGGAGCAATTATTCTGCATGGACCACACCACGGTGCCCAGAAATCCACCATTATTATACCTTTGGAGTTTAAAACTTCTGATTCCCATTTAGCACTTGTAAGTTCTACAATGCCTTCTGCCATTTTGACCTCCACAAAGATTTTGTAAGCAACTTTTTTTAAAATAAATTTTTCTCTCTTGTTTTGTCAATGTTAGAGTTCCTATATTTTAATTGAGCAAATGAAAAATCCTGAGCCTGCTCACTGGCAAGCTCAGGACAGCTATGAATCTTTAAATTCATTCCAGTGGAATTTTTATCTCTCTTGGCTTTGCTTCTTCTTTTCTTAAAATAACTATTTCAAGCAAGCCATTATTTAGATTCGCCTTAACAGAAGATTTATCAACATCTGTTGGTAAATTAATAGTTCTTGAAAAAGGGCCATAGCTTCTTTCATTCAAAATATAGTCTTCTTCAGAAACACCTTCAGGTTTTTTAATTTCTCCTTTGATTAGGAGTCTATCATCAGTAATTGTTAAATCTATATCCTGCTTGTCAACTCCTGGAATCTCAACCTGAATGACTAATTCATTCCCTCTTTCAAAGATATCCACATTGGGAGAAATAATTCCCTCGCTACTAACAGTCCTCTTCCTCCGAACAGGTGAAAGAAACTCTTCAAAGAGTCTGTCCATTTCCTTTCTTATTTCTTCAATCTCCTTTAAAGGACTCCATTTTACAATAGCCATTTTACACCTCCTAAATTTTTAGGCTGCTTCTGCTATAACAACTCTATTAAATATAATTTTACCATCTTTGAAATCAACTTCCACAATATCTCCTTCTTTAAAAACTCCTTCAATAAGCTTTATTGCAAGAGGGTCAAGTATCTCTTTCTGCAACACCCTTCTCAGCGGTCTTGCACCATATACAGGATCATAACCAATTCTTGCAATGTATTCTTTTGCCTCTTCTGTAAGAGTAATATCAATCTTTCTCTGCTTGAGATACTGCTTTATTCTGTTAATCTGAATTTCTATAATCTCTTTCATTACTTCCCTGCTTAATGGATTGAATATAATTATCTCATCAATCCTGTTAAGAAACTCAGGTCTGAAGAAAGCTCTTAAGTCATCCATAATTTTTGTTTTTAAATCCTTTTTCAAATCCTGCCAGTGCTCAGAGCCTGCACTTTCAAGAAACTCCTGAATATGGGCACTTCCTATGTTTGATGTCATAATTATTATTGTGTTACGAAAATCAACGGTTCTTCCATGTCCATCAGTGAGCCTGCCATCATCAAGAACCTGAAGCAGAACATTGAAGACTTCTGGATGGGCTTTTTCAACTTCATCAAAAAGAACAACACTGTATGGACGCCTGCGAACCGCTTCTGTAAGCTGACCACCTTCTTCATAACCAACATAGCCAGGAGGCGCACCAATTAGTCTGCTTACTGTATGACGCTCCTGATACTCGGACATGTCAATTCTTATCATGGCATTTTCATCATCAAAGAGAAACTCTGCCAGAGCTTTTGCAAGCTCTGTTTTACCCACACCAGTTGGTCCCAAAAACATAAATGAACCAATTGGACGATTAGGATCCTGTAGTCCTGCTCTTGCTCTTCTTATTGCATTTGATACTGCCTGAATAGCTTCATCCTGACCAACAACTCTCTGACGGAGGCGCTCTTCCATTTTAATTAACTTCTGGGTTTCGCTTTCAAGAAGTTTTTTAACAGGAATTCCAGTCCACTTTGCCACAACCTCTGCTATATCTTCTTCATCAACTTCTTCTTTAAGCATCTTTCTTTTTTTCTGAATCTCCTTCAAATGGGCATTTGCCTCATCAAGGGCTTTCTGAAGCTCAATTAGTCTGCCATATCTGAGTTCTGCTGCTCTTGTAAGGTCTCCCTGACGCTCTGCCTGCTCAGAGGCAATACGGGTCTGCTCAATCTCTGCCTTTATCTCTCTAATTTTTAAAATAATCTCCTTTTCAGCTTGCCACTGTCTGCTTAATTCCTCTTTTTTTGCAAGGAGTTGCTCTATCTCATGGGAAATCTTTTCTATCTTTTCCTTTGCGTCCTCAGTTGGCTCTTTGCTCAATGCCTGTCTTTCTATCTCAAGCTGACGGAGTTTTCTCTCAATTTCATCAAGTTCAATGGGCATGCTATCAATCTCCATTCTGAGCTTTGCTGCAGCCTCATCAATCAGGTCAATGGCTTTGTCTGGAAGGTATCTGTCAGTTATGTATCTTGCTGAAAGAACTGCAGCAGCAACCAGTGCTGAATCCTTTATCTTCACACCATGATGAACTTCATACCTTTCTTTAAGTCCTCTCAAAATTGATATTGTATCCTCAACAGTGGGCTCTTTAACCAGAATAGGCTGAAATCTTCTTTCAAGAGCAGGGTCTTTTTCAATGTATTTTCTGTATTCATTTACAGTTGTTGCACCAATGCATCTTAGTTCCCCCCTTGCCAGAGCTGGCTTGAGCATGTTTGCAGCATCAACTGCTCCTTCTGCTGCACCAGCACCTACAAGTGTGTGAAGCTCATCTATGAAAGTTATAATCCGTCCCTCTGACTGTGTAATCTCCTTAAGTACTGCCTTGAGTCTTTCCTCAAATTCTCCCCTGTATTTTGCACCTGCAAGAAGTGCTCCTATATCAAGGGCTATCAATTCCTTGTCTCTCAAAGACTCTGGAACATCGCCTGCCACAATTCTCTGTGCAAGACCTTCAACTATTGCAGTTTTACCAACACCAGGGTCTCCAATAAGCACTGGATTATTCTTTGTCCTTCTTGATAGAACCTGAATAACTCTTCTTATTTCTTCATCTCTTCCAATGACTGGATCAAGCTTACCTTTGCGGGCTAACTCTGTCAGATTTTTACCATATCTGACCAGTGCCTGATACTTTTCCTCTGGATTGGGGTCAGTTACTTGATGAACTCCTCTTATTTTCCTCATTGCATCAAGCACTTTCTGCCGGGTAACTGCCTGCTTTTTTATGGCATCAAGGGCAGGACCACCCACATCAAAAAGAGCTATAAGAAGATGCTCCACACTTATATACTCATCCTTAAGATGCTCAGCTTCTGCTTCAGCTTTCTCAAAAAGCTGATTGAGTCTTGGAGTAATGTAAATCTGCTCAAGGGGTTGAGCACCGTAAACCTTTGGGATTCTATCAATGGCTTTCTTTAAATCTGCTTTTAATGTATTTAAATCTGCTCCGCATTCTTTTAAAATACGGGGAACAAGCCCCTCAGTGTCTTCAATTAGAGCATAAATAAGGTGCTCCACATCTATCTGCTGATTACCGTGCTGAGAGGCAATTTTCTGTGCCTGTGTTATTGCTTCCTGCGTTTTATAGGTAAGTCTATCAAATCTCATAGATTTCCTCCTTAAAATTCTTCAAAAATTTTTTTAATTCTTTTTTCAATCTGCTGTCTTATGTCTTCATCAACATAGCGAAGTAATTCCTGTATGAATTGTTCCATTATCTGCATCCTTTCACGCATTCTTAAAATAATATCCACTCCAGCTCTGTTAACTCCAAATTCCTTTGTAAGTTTTATTACAAAATTAAGTCTTTCAAGATCTTCATCAGTATAAACTCTTTGTCTTTTAATTCTCCTTGGTTTTATAAAACCTTCCCTCTCATAAAGCCTCACTGTCTGAGGATGAACATTGAGCAATCTGCATACCATGCTTATCATATAGAGTCTGTCGTCCTGTCTCATGCTTACCTCCTCAACATGAATTCTCTTGGATTTTCTTTATAAAGGCGTTCGATTTTTCTGATTTCCTCCTTTTCAGAAGCTGTTAGTCCTCTGGGAACTACTATTTTTATCACAACATACATGTCTCCTTTTCTGCCACCTTTAGGAGAGGGAAATCCTTTCCCTGAAATTCTGAATTTCTGTCCACCCTGTGTTCCTTCTGGAATCTTCATTGTGACTGTATTTCCATCTGCTGTCGGAACATCCACTTTAGCTCCTAATGCAGCTTCAACGAATGTTACTGGAAGCTCAATGTATATGTCATCTCCTTTTCTGGTGAAAAATGGATGAGCAGTAACATTAACCTCAAGTATAAGATCACCATAAGGTGCACCGCCTCTACCAGCATTTCCATATCCTTTAACCTTTACTGTTGAACCATTATCAACTCCCGCTGGAATTTTTGCCTTTACTGTCTCTGTGATTAAAATTCTTCCTGTCCCACCACAATTTTTACACTTTGATGAGGCAGTCCTTCCTGTTCCCCCACAATTAGGACATGTCTGACTAACTCTCATAAATCCCCTTGAGGTTTGAATTCTTCCTGTGCCGCCACATCTTGAGCATATATCCACTTTATCAGCACCGCTTCCATGACAGAGCTGGCACTCAATGTATCTCTGATAGGTAACTGGCTTAACAGTGCCTTTATAAGCTTCTTCAAAGGTTAATATAACAGGAATAACTATATCTTCGCCCTTTGAATAGGCAGTTCTTGTTTGAGTAAATGTCTCACCGAATATATCTCCAAAAATATCTCCAAGGTCAAAGCCTTTTGTAAAATCAAAGCCACCAAAATCAAAGCCCTTAAAATCAAAGGTTTCGCCCCTGTCATACTCAGCCCTTTTCTGCGGATCACTCAGAACTGCATATGCCTCATTTATCTCCTTAAACTTCTCCTCAGCCTCTTTATTTCCGGGATTTAAATCAGGATGATACTTTCTTGCAAGCTTACGATAAGCCTTCTTTATCTCTTCCTGTGTAGCATCCTTGCTTACACCGAGAATTTTATAGTAATCTTTGCGTTCCATAAAACCATTTTAACATATTGAGTTAATTTATATCAATATCATGAGATTGCCAATAAAAAATGTTATTTTGAGGCTTTTCATTGTTATTCTGAACAAAGCGAGGAATCTTCTTGTCTTTTATACACTGGTAATAGTCAGAAATTCCTCAGGACATTGAGTCTTTCGCAAAGACAGGAAACGCAATGTTTTGTTGCCTCTATTGGCAATTTTAAGAAGTGAGATTCTGTAGGCAATTTGAATAAAAATGTTAAAATAAAAAATTAATTCACAGAATATAGGAGGTGGGAAATGAAATATGTTAAAGGACTAAGATGCAGGGAATGCGGCAGAGAATATCCTGTAGAGCCTATATATGTATGTGAATTCTGCTTTGGTCCTCTTGAGGCAGTCTATGACTATGCAAAAATAAAGAAAGCCCTTTCAAGGAAAACTATAGAAAAAAGACCAAAAACACTATGGCGATACAAAGAGCTCTTACCAATAGATGGTGAGCCCCAGGTGGGACTTAATTCAGGTTTTACGCCTCTGGTAGAAGCTAAAAATCTTGCAAAATATCTTGGAGTAAAAGAGCTTTACATAAAAGATGATACAGTTGCCCATCCCACCCTTTCATTTAAAGATAGAGTTGTTGCAGTAGCACTTACAAAAGCAAAAGAATTTGGATTTGATACTGTTGCATGTGCCTCTACAGGAAATCTTGCCCATGCTGTTTCAGCGCACGGTGCAAAGGCAGGATTTAAGAGATTTATTTTTATTCCTGCTACTTTAGAGCAGAGCAAAATAGTTGCTTCCATTGTTTATGAGCCAAATCTTGTTGCTGTTGATGGTAACTATGACGATGTAAACAGACTTTGCAGTGAAATTGCAAACAAATACAAATGGGCATTTGTAAATATAAACATTCGTCCCTTTTATGCAGAGGGTTCAAAAACAATAGGGTTTGAAATAGTTGAACAACTTGGCTGGAAAGCACCAGACAGTATTGTAGTGCCCTGTGCAAGTGGCTCACTTCTTACAAAGGTGTGGAAGGCACTTAAAGAGTTTAAAGAGTTGGGAATTCTTAAAAATCTTGAGACAAAAATATACGGTGCACAGGCAACTGGATGCTCTCCAATTTCAACAGCTTTTAAACAGGGCACAGATGTTATAAGACCTGTAAAACCTAATACTATAGCAAAATCTCTTGCCATTGGAAATCCTGCTGATGGATACTATGCTTTGCAAGCTGTAAAGGAAAGTGGAGGTGCTATGGAGGATGTCTCTGATGAAGAAATAATTGATGCAATAAAGCTTCTTGCAAAAACAGAAGGAATTTTCACAGAGACAGCAGGAGGCGTTACTGTTGCATGTTACATTAAGCTTTTAAAAGAAGGTAAAATTGATAAAAAAGACACAACAGTGCTTTGCATTACAGGGAATGGACTTAAAACATCAGAGGTTTTAAATGGCAGAACAGCGGAAGTCTATCAGATAAAACCAAATCTTGCTTCCTTTGAAGAAGTTTTGAAAATAATTAATGAAAGAGGGAGGTAAAAATGGCAGTAAAAGTTTTAATACCAACACCACTGCAAAAACTTACAGGTGGAAAAGATGTGGTAGAGGCACCAGCTGGAAAAATTATAGATATAATTAATGCGCTTGATAAACAATATCCAGGGCTTGCAGAAAGGCTATGTCAGGATGGTAAGATAAGAAGGTTTATTAATGTTTATGTTAATGAAGAAGATGTTAGATTCCTTCAAGCAGAGGAAACTGTGGTGAAAGAGGGAGATGAAGTTTCAATTGTTCCTGCCATTGCAGGAGGCAGATGCTGAGTTTTATCTTGAGCGAAGTTTTTGAACTATCGCTCAGAATGACGGTAAGGAGGAGTTTATGGGCGAGATTAAAAAATTAAGAGTAAGGCTCACATTTCCTCAGGAATTGATCAAAGAGCCTGTGCTTTTTAGAATGGCAAAAAAATATGATGTCATGCCAAATATTCGTAGAGCAAGAGTTACTGATACATTTGGAGAAATGATACTTGAACTTGAAGGGCTGGAGGAAAATCTTAATGAAGGAATTAATTCCCTCCGTGAGCAGGGAGTTGTAGTTGAATTAATAGAAGGAGACATAATTGAATAGCCATGAATACAAAATCACCATGGAAAGGAATTATAAGAGAGTATTACGAATTTTTCCCTGTTAATGAAAAAACTCCAATTGTCACTCTTTTGGAAGGCAATACTCCACTTATAAAGGTAAACAATCTTACCAAACAACTTAATATGGAGCTTGAGCTTTATCTCAAATTTGATGGTGCAAATCCAACAGGTTCTTTTAAAGACAGAGGAATGACACTTGCAATTTCAAAAGCTCTGGAGGAAGGCTCTCGTGCAGTGATATGTGCTTCAACAGGAAACACTTCAGCATCAGCTTCAGCCTATGCTGCAAGAGCAGGGATTAAAGCAATTGTTATTATTCCTGAAGGAAAAATTGCAACAGGAAAGCTTGTTCAGGCAATGGTTCATGGAGCTACAGTTATTCAGATTCAAGGAAACTTTGATCAGGCTTTAAACATTGTCCGAGCAATTGTTAAAGAGTATCCTATTACTCTTGTTAATTCGATTAACCCCTACAGGATTGAAGGGCAAAAATCTGCAGCCTTTGAAGTCTGCGATCAGCTTGGGCAGGCTCCTCAGTATCATGCTTTGCCTGTGGGAAATGCCGGGAATATATCAGCTTACTGGAAGGGATATAAAGAATACAAAGAAAAAGGAAAAATTAATAACTTACCAAAAATGCTTGGATTTCAGGCAGCAGGAGCAGCTCCAATTGTTCTCGGCAAGCCAGTTGAACAACCTGAGACAATTGCAACAGCAATAAGAATAGGAAATCCTGCGAGCTGGGCTACAGCTGTCCAGGCAAGAGATGAATCTGGGGGAACGATTGATATGGTCACTGATGAAGAAATACTTAAAGCCTACAAAATGATAGCCTCATTTGAAGGAATATTTTGCGAGCCAGCTTCTGCAGCTTCTGTTGCTGGAGTTATAAAGCTTTACAAGCAGGGATATTTTGAAAAAGGCTCCACTGTTGTATGCACCCTTACTGGAAATGGACTTAAAGATCCTGATACAGTTTTTAAGGTCTCAGACATCCCTCATGTTTTACCAGCAAATCTTGACAATGTAAGAGCCTTTGTGGAGAAGCTTTTATGAAATACATTGTAGTCATTCCTGATGGTGCAGCAGATTATCCAATTAATGAGATTGGTGGGCTTACACCTCTTCAGGTTGCCAGAACTCCCAATATGGACTGGCTTGCTTCTAATGGAATAGCAGGCTCAGTTAGAAATATTCCACAGGGTTTTCCACCTGGAAGTGATGTGGCAAACCTGAGTATTCTTGGTTATGATCCAAAAGTTTACTATACAGGCAGAGCGCCTCTTGAAGCTGTTAGCATGGGATTGAATTTATCAAAAAATGATGTGGCATACAGATGCAATCTTGTAACATTAAAGTTTTCAGATAAGAAGAGAATTTTTATGGAGGATTACTCAGCCGGGCATATAACCACAGAAGAGGCAAAAATTCTTATTGAAGATTTAGATAAAAAACTTGGCAGTGATACTTTGAGATTTTACCCGGGTGTAAGTTATCGTCACATAATGCTTTGGAAAAATGGCTCAGAAGAGGTGGAATGCACTCCACCTCATGATATCACGGGAAGAGAGATTTCAATGTTTCTTCCTATAGGCAGGCATGCCCAGTTTTTGAAAGAGATTATTTTCAAATCAATGGATATTCTTAAAGATCATCCAGTTAATAAAAAAAGAACTTCCGAAGGTAAAAAACCTGCAAACAGTATCTGGCTATGGGGGCAGGGACGGACTCCTTCTTTACCAAAGTTTCAGGAAAAATATGGCCTTTCAGGTGCGCTCATTTCTGCAGTGGATCTTACAAAGGGAATTGGTATTTTAGCAGGATTTCATATCATAAATGTTCCAGGTGCAACAGGTTGGATAGACACAAATTATTCAGGAAAGGCTGAATATGCTCTTAACGCTCTTGAGAGAGTTGATTTTGTCTATGTTCATATAGAAGCACCTGATGAGGCAGGACATCAGGGTGATTATAAATTAAAAATTAAGGCTATTGAAGATATTGACAACATTGTAGTTGGAAGAATTCTTGAGGAAGCACCCAGAAGATTTAAAGATTTTAGAATTCTTCTTCTTCCAGACCATCCAACTCCTGTAACCATAAAAACTCATACTGCTGAGCCTGTCCCATTTGTAATTTATGATAGTAGTAATTCTGAGCAAAGCGAAGCATCTCATCAAGAGCATACAAACAAAAGAAAATTTTCCGAGGAGATCCTAAACCATCCTGATTTAGTTATAGAAGAAGGCTACAAACTTATGGATTTATTTATTCTTAAAAATGTCTAATTTTATAGATATTGTCTTTCATATTGACATTTATCTTGAAACTCTTTTTTCTCAAATTGGTAACTGGATTTATGTTGTCCTTTTCTTTATTGTTTTCTCTGAAACAGGATTTGTTATAACGCCATTTTTGCCTGGTGATTCTCTTTTATTTACTGTAGGAGCCCTGTCTTCAAGACAACTGCTTTGTCCTTGGAGTTCTTTAATAGTATTAAGTGTTGCTGCTACAGTGGGAAACACTGTAAATTATCACATCGGAAGATTTGTTGGGCCGAAAGTTTTCTCAAAGGAAAACTCCTTTTTTTTCAATAAAAAGCATCTTTATACAACTGCCCAATTTTATGAAAAACATGGAACAAAAACAATAATAATTGCCAGATTTTTACCAATTATAAGAACCTTTGCACCATTTGTAGCAGGAATAGGAAGAATGAGATATCTAAAATTTCAGATTTACAATATTTTTAGTAGCATTCTCTGGAGTGGCTCTTTAATTGCCACAGGTTATTTTTTCGGAAATCTTCCCTTTGTAAAAGAGAACTTTTCCATGTTCATACTTGGTATTATTATTGTTTCAGTAATACCGAGCATATGGAAAGCTATATCAATAAAAAGGAGTGAGGCAAAATGATACCAATAAGAGATTGTCTTCCAAGAAAATATACTCCCTATATGACATGGTTAATTATAGCTTTAAATTCAGTTATCTTTATTTTTGAACTCATGTTCCCAAGAGAGGATTTAGACTATCTATTTCACATATTTGGTGTGGTTCCTGCAAAATACATGCTTGTAGCATCCCTTCCTTTTGATCCTTTTTATTATCTTCCCTTTTTAACGAGCATGTTTCTTCACGGAGGATGGTTTCATCTTATAAGTAACATGTGGGTTATGTTTATTTTTGCTGACAATGTAGAAGACAAGATGGGTTCTTTCAGGTTTTTAATTTTTTATCTTCTTTGTGGATTTGGAGCAAGCTGGATTCACTGCCTCATCAATCCAGCTTCAACTATACCTACAGTTGGAGCATCTGGTGCAATTTCAGGTGTTTTAGGTGCCTATATGGTGATGTTTCCTCATGCAAGGGTTATAACTCTTGTGCCAATACTGTTTTTCCCTTTCTTTTTTGCACTTCCTGCATTTTTTTACATTTTCATGTGGTTTTTAATTCAACTGTTTTCAGGACTTGGCTCCCTTCTTACACCAGCAGATGTAGGAGGAGTTGCCTGGTGGGCACATGTAGGAGGCTTTCTATTTGGAATTATTTTACACAGAATTTTTGTAATCAAAAAACGACTTCGCATATACGATGACCACTTTGACTATTACTGTGCATGGGGAAGGTGGTAAAAAGCAGGGGTGGTGCAAGCCACCCCTTTGAAATTAAAGAATGGGGAGATATCTTTCTATTTCATAGGGGAAGATTCTTATGCGATAGTCATCCCATTCTTTCTTTTTGCTCTCAATGAGATTTGTGAATATATGGTCTCCTAAAGTTTCTCTAAGTAATTCGCTTTTTTCAGCATACTCAATGGCTTCTATTAAACTTCCGGGAAGGTTATCAATTCCAAGTTCCTTTCTTTCTTCTGGATCAAGATGATAAACATCTTTTTCAATTGGCTCAGGTAGTTTATATTTCTTTTCCACTCCTGTCAATCCTGCATTTAACATACATGCAAAGGCAAGGTAGGGATTGCATGAAGGGTCAGGACTTCTTAACTCTATTCTTGTTGCTTTTTCTTTGCCTGGTTTGTAAAGTGGAACTCTTATAAGAGCAGATCTGTTTCTTCTTGCCCAGCAGATATAAACAGGAGCTTCATAACCTGGAACAAGTCTTTTGTATGAATTAACCCACTGGTTCAAAACAAGGGTAATCTCTTTTATATGGGTTAAAAGTCCTGCTATGTAACTTTTTGCAATATCTGAAAGATAGTATTTGTCTTTTGGATCGAAAAAGACATTTTTATCACCTTTAAACAGGGACTGATGAGTATGCATTCCGCTTCCGTTTTCGCCAAAAAGAGGCTTTGGCATAAAAGTGGCATAAACACCGTGCTGTTTTGCAATCTCTTTAACTACAACTCTATAGGTCATAACAATGTCAGCCATTTGAAGAGCTTCAGCATATCTCAGGTCTATTTCATGTTGAGATGGTGCAACCTCGTGATGGGAGTATTCAACTTTAATACCCATTTGTTCCAGTGCAAGGATTGTGTCTCTACGAAGATCTTCTGCAGCATCCAGTGGATAGTCAAAATATCCACCTTCATCAAGAATTTCTGTGTTTTTGTCTGATTTAAAGTAGAAAAACTCGAGTTCTGGACCAAGATAAAAGGTATAACCTTTTTTCGCAGCTTTTTCAAGATTTAATTTTAAAATATATCTTGGATCACCTTTGTAAGGAGTTCCATCAGGTTCATAAATGTCGCAGAACATCCTTGCTACTGCGCTTTCTTTTGGTCTCCATGTAAGAATTGCAAAGGTTGTTGGATCCGGTCTTGCAATCATGTCTGACTCATCAATTCTTGCAAAACCATGAATTGATGAACCGTCGAATCCCATGCCCTCTGAAAAGGCAACTTCAAGCTCTTCCACTGGAACAGCAAAACTTTTTAGTTGACCGAGAATATCAGTAAACCATAGTCTTACAAACTTGACATTCAGTTCTTTGATCAGCTTCATAACATCCTTTTCATCTCTTGGTTTTGTGTAAGTCATAATATCCTCCTACATTTTATTTTTTATTGAGGCAATGCCCCTTAATTTTAAAATCGAATTTAAGCTATTTAAAGTATAATACTTTAACAACCTTTAATTTAATTGAACGGCTAACGGTTACCATATAGTATATTATTAAAATAAATTTTTTGTCAAAAATTCGAATTCCAATCGGTATTCTGAAGTATTTTATAATTTTTTGCTTTGTCATTTTGAAAAATTCTGAACATTTGAACAATTTTTTTGCCTTTGTATTGGTTTTGGAAACAATTAAAGATTCCTTGCATCCGTTGAGGATGCCTGTGTCTTCTCTGGTTGAGCTTCTTCAATCAAAAGAATAGGGATGTCTTCTCTTATTGGATAATAGACAGAGCAGTTTTTACAAACAAGTCTTTCCCTGTCTTCTTCATAAATTAAATCTCCTTTGCATTTTGGACAGACTATAATTTCAAGAAGCTCTTTACTAAGAGGCATTGATTATTCTCCTTAATCTTTTCAGAGTTTTTTCCTTGCCAACAATTTCTAAAACTTCGTATATTCCAGGACTTACAGTATTGCCTGTTATGGCAACTCTAACTGGCTGAGCAACCTCAGCAAGCTTCAATCCTTTTTCATTTACCATGTCCATAAATATTTTTTCAATTTTATCCTGAGTAAAATCTTCAAGTTGAGCAAGTTTTTCTGTGAGTTCTTTAAGAATTGCAATAGTCTCAGTAGTTATATATTTTTCCTTTGCCTTTGGATCAATTTCAACGTACTCTAAAAAATAATATCTCATTGCATGGGCAAGTTCTCGAAGTGTTCTACATCTTTCTTTAAGGGATTTTATAGCTTTACACACCCATTGTAAATCAACAGTTTCATTTTCTCTCAAATATCCTTCCTTTATAAGAAAAGGTTTTACAAGTTCAAAAAGTTTTTCTTCAGGAGTTAATTTTATATATTCACTATTAAGCCAGAGAAGTTTCTCTGGATCAAAAACAGCATTTGCCTTTCCAACCTGTTGTAGATTGAAATACTTTATTAATTCTTCTCTGGTAAAAATTTCCTGATCTCCATGAGACCATCCAAGACGAGCAAGATAGTTGACAACTGCATCTGAAAGATATCCTTCATCTCTGTAGGCAAGAACACTTGTCGCACCGTGCCTTTTACTTAAACGAGATCTGTCTTTTCCAAGAATCATAGGAATGTGAGCAAACTCTGGAGGATTCATTCCAAGAGCATGATAAATATGAATTTGCTTTGGAGTATTATTAAGGTGGTCTTCGCCTCTTATTACATGGGTTATTTTCATTTCAAAGTCATCAACAACAACGCAAAAATTATATGTAGGAGTTCCATCACTTCTCAGTATTACCAGGTCTTCGAGCTCACTGTTTTTAAAGGTAACAGCACCTTTTACGAGGTCATTAACCACTGTTTCACCTTCAAGAGGCATTTTAAACCTTATTGCAAAGGGTTTATCAAGCTTTTCAGTAATTTCTCTGCAACGTCGGTCATATCTTGGTGGTTTTCCTTCTTTCATTGCTTTTTGCCTTCTTTCTTCTAATTCCTCTGGAGTGCAGTAGCAGCAATAGGCTTTTCCTTCATTAAGAAGTTTGTAAGCATATTTTTTATAAATTTCCATTCTATCAGTCTGTCTGAATGGGCCTTCATCCCAGTTGAGCCCGAGCCATTTCATGGCTTCTATAATTGATTCAATGTATTCTTCAGTGGAGCGTGACCTATCAGTGTCTTCAATTCTTAATATAAATTTTCCACTGTAATGTCTTGCAAAAAGCCAGTTAAAAAGAGCTGTTCTTGCTCCTCCAATATGAAGATGCCCGGTTGGAGAAGGTGCAAATCTAACCCTTACCATTTATCCTCCTTTACTAAAGCTGATTAATAAATTTAGTATACACTTTGGCATAATTTTTATGCTATATTAGCATTATGACAACAAAACCTTTTACAGAAAAAATGCCTCTTGGCGCTTTCCTTCTAAAAAAAGGTAAAATTTCTGAGAAACAACTAATTGATGCTCAAGCACTTCAGAAAATTGAAGGTATAAAGATTGGTGCCGCACTGGTAAAGTTAGGTTATATAACAGAAGATGAGCTTGTGCAGGCTATGAGTGAGCTTTATGGATTCCCTGTATTTAAAATGGATTCTCACAAAATTGACCATTCAGTAATTAAGCTTCTTCCAGAGGATGTAATAAGAAAGTATAAGATATTGCCAATTTATAGAGAAGGTAACATAGTAAAGGTTCTTACAACTGATCCAGCTAATGAAATAGCTCTGGAACAGCTTAAATTTTTTTTAAGTGGTTTTAAAATAATTTTTTACATAGGAAAGGATTCAGATTTTAAAACTCTGATAAATCAATTTTTTGGAGAACAGGATGAAATTTATGCTTCCCAGAATATTCACGAACTTGTTGAAATAGTCTCTAAGGAACCCTCTTCAGCAGAGCCACAAGAGGAAATTCGACCAGAAGCAGAGGGTCCTTTAGTTAGAGTTGTCAATCAGATAATGTTGAATGCTCTTTCAAAAAGAGCAAGCGATATTCACATAGAGCCCTTTGAAGACAGTGTATATGTAAGATACAGAATAGACGGAGTCCTTCATGATGTTTTAACTTTGCCAGCACAATTAAAAGGAAATCTGACTTCAAGAATAAAGATCCTATCAAATCTTGATATATCAGAAAAAAGGCTTCCCCAGGACGGAAGAATGAAGATGAAAGTGGGTAAAAAAGAAGTTGATTTTAGAGTCTCAACTCTTCCATCAATGTTTGGCGAGAAAATTGTATTAAGAATCCTTGAAAAAGGCTCTCTTCAGCTTGATCTTACGCGTCTTGGTTTTGAAGAAGAATCTCTTGAATTTTTCCTTGAAGCTTTAAGTAAACCATATGGGATGATACTTGTGACAGGTCCTACTGGTTCTGGTAAAACAACCACATTGTATTCAGCTTTAATGAAACTTAACAGACCAGAGGTAAATATTATGACTGTTGAGGATCCTGTTGAATACACCCTTCCGAGAATTACACAGGTTCAGGTTCAGGAAGAAATAGGAAAAACCTTTGCTCAGGTATTGAGGTCCTTTTTAAGACAGGATCCTGATATAATCATGGTTGGTGAGATAAGAGACTTTGAAACTGCTGAGATTGCTGTAAAAGCAGCACTCACAGGGCATCTTGTTTTAAGCACACTTCATACAAATGATGCACCAAGCACCATTACAAGATTAGTAAACATGGGGATAGAGCCTTTTTTAATTTCCTCTTCCGTAATTCTGATTGTAGCCCAGAGACTTATAAGAAAACTATGTGAAAACTGTAAAAGAGAACAAAAGTATTCAAAAGATTCTTTAATAAAATTCGGATTTCCTGAGGACAGGCTTGATGGATTAAAAATTTATGAAGCAAAAGGATGTCATGAGTGCAATCAAACAGGTTATCGTGGAAGAATTGCAGTTTATGAAGTGATGCCTATAAAAGAGGAAATTAGAGAATTGATTCTTACAGGTGCTTCTGCAAGTGAGATCAAGAAAGAAGCTATAAAACTTGGTATGCTTACTTTAAGGCAGTCGGGAATAAGAAAAGTAATGGCAGGAATAACAAGCATAGAAGAAGTTTTAAGAGTTACTGTGGAGGACTGATGGACAAGCTTGAGATATTGCTTAAAGCTGCTCCAAAGATAACAAGAGAGAAAAACCTTAATAATCTTATTGAGATTCTTTCTAATCTTGCAAAGGAGATAATTGAGGTTGACCGTTGTAGTCTCTTTATCATAGATGAACCAAAAAAGGAGCTTTATACAATATTTGCCCATGGAGTAAAGGAAATTAGAATCCCATTGACTTCTGGGATTGCAGGGCATGTTGTAAAAACAGGAAAAACATATGTTACTGAGGATGCTTACAAAAGCAAATTTTTTAATCCAGAAGTTGATAAAATATCGGGATACAGAACAAGAAATATTCTCGCTGTTCCAGTTATTAATTCAAAAGGCAAGGTAATTGGTGTGTATCAGGCGATAAACAAATCTGGTAAATTCAACAGCTCAGACATTAAGCTAATGAAACTTATTGCAGAGTTTGCTGGAGCAGCCATTGAAATGAGGATGCTTTATGAAAAAATAAAGGAAATAAATAAAAAAGCTCTTATAAAACTTTCAAAAGCAGCAGAATACAAAGACCCTGAAAGCCTGAGTCATTTATTAAGGGTTGGGTTAATTTCAAGTTTAATTGCAGAAAAACTCGGAATAGATGAAGAAAAATGTGAATTATTAATGTTAGCTTCAACAATGCATGACATCGGAAAAATCGGGATTCCAGATAAAATTCTTCAAAAATCCGGCAGACTGGAACCTGATGAGTGGGAAATAATGAAAAAACATCCAATAATTGGATATGAGCTTCTTTACGATGAAGAAAGTGAACTTCTACAGATGGCAGCCATAATAGCTCTGGAACACCATGAAAGATGGGATGGAAAGGGTTATCCATTTGGTAAAAAAGAAAATGAAATATCTTTATGGGCAAGAATTGTAAGTGTGGTTGACAACTTTGATACCCTTACAACAGATAAAGATGACAGAGAATCATGGAGCATTGATAAGACAGTCAGTTATATGGAAGCCATGAAAGGAAAAGCTTTTGATCCCAGGATTGTTGATGTTTTCTTTGAAAATATTGAAAAAATAATTGAAATAAAAGAAAAATATAAGGATTAATGGAAAAAGAAATTTTTTCAGAGCATTTTAGGGCACTTCTTGAGTTTTCAGCAATAATTAATTCATCTCTTGAAATTGAAGAAATAAGAAAGAGAGCCTGCAAAGCAATAATAGCTCTTGTCAATTGCGAGGCTGCAAGTCTTCTGCTTTTTGATAAGGAATCAGAAGAGCTTTATTTTGATGTTGCTCTTGGAGAAAAAGCTCATAAAGTAAAAACAATAAGACTTAAATTGGGACAGGGTATTGCTGGATGGGTTGCCCAGAAAAAACAGGCAGTTATAATAAATGATGTTCAGAACGATCCAAGATTTTTCAGAGGAGGAGATGAAAAATCAGGTTTTACAACAAAAACCATGATTTGTTTACCAGTAATGATTAAAGAAAAGCTTCTTGGAGTGATTCAGGCAATAAATAAAAAGAACGGTTTTTTTAATGAATATGATTTAGAGTTACTCAAGGCATTAAGCAGTCAGGTTGCAGTGGCAATAGAAAATGCAAGACTCTATGACGAACTTAAACAAACTTTTTATGAAATTGTTTTTGCCCTTGCAGATACCATTGAAAAAAGAGATCCCTATACAGCAGGTCATACAAAAAGGGTTATGGATTATTCTGTTGCGATAGCGATTGAGATGGGGCTTGGTAAAGAAGAAATTGAAAAACTCAAGCTCGCAGCAATACTACATGATATAGGCAAGATTGGTATAAGAGATTCAATTTTACTTAAAACCGAAAGATTAACAGATGAAGAGTATAAAATAATACAAAATCATGCAATTTATGGAGCAGAAATTCTTCAACATGTAAGACAGCTTAAAGACATTATTCCTGGAGTAAAATATCATCATGAAAAATTTGATGGCTCAGGATATCCTGAAAGACTAAAAGCGCAAGAGATTCCTTTAATTGCAAGAATTATTGCAGTGGCTGATACTTTTGATGCAATGACAACAGATAGACCCTACAGAAAAGGGATGAGCATTGAGGCAGCAATACAAGAATTGAAAAATAATGCTGGAACTCAATTTGATTCTGAGGTGGTTGAAGCCTTTCTGAAAGCATTAAATAAAATGAGGTGAGCTTTGAGAATAAAAGTTCTTGGTGCTTCTGGCTCTGATCTTCCAGGATATCATCTTTCATCTTTTCTTTTAAACAATAAAATACTTTTTGATGCAGGAGGTATTACAGGCTCTTTAAGCTTTAGAAATCAACAGAAAATAGAGCATATATTTATAACTCATGCTCATCTTGACCATATAAGAGATATCCCATTTCTGGCTGATAATCTGATTGTGAGCGGTAAAGGGAAAAGTATAAAAATTTATTCCATAAAGGAAGTTCTTGAGGATATAAAAAAACATTTGCTCAATCACAGACTATGGCCAGATTTTACAGTTATTCCAGATGTTCAGAACTCAATTTTAAAACTTGAGATGATCCAAGAAGAAAACCCAATTTTAATAGATGGATATAAAATAACAGCTTACAGAATGAATCACACAGTGCCATCAGTTGGCTATCTCGTCGAAAAAGATGGTCAAGCTTTCTTTTATACTGGAGATACAGGACCTCTGAAGAATTCCTGGAAAAAGCTTTTAGACAAGAAATTAAATGCATTAATAATTGAAGTTTCTCTCCCGGATAAAATGAAAGAACTTGCAATAAAAACAGGACATTTAACTGCAGAGCTTCTTTTTGAAGATTTAAAATTTTTCAAGTACAAACCCGAAAAAATTTTTATAACCCATATAAAGCCTTTTTACAGAAAACAGATTGAGAAAGAACTAAAGAAGTTTCCTGACTACAGAATAAAGATTCTTCAGGGAGTAGAAATAATAAAGTTTTAATGAGGGTTAAAAATAAAGAACTCATAGCCGCCTTATTTATTGCTGTTGTTTTCTTGTGTCTTTTTTATATAAAACCCCGACCACTTGAAATCATTGATATGAAAATATATGATTTATTTTTCCATGTTCGTGGTAGAGAAAAACCTCCTGAGAACATAGTTATTGCAGCAATTGATGAAGCTTCTCTTGAAAAACTTGGCAGATGGCCATGGAGCAGAGACAAGATAGCAAGACTTATAGATAAGCTTTCAGAATATGGAGTTGCTGTTATTGCTGTGGATATTATTTTTAGCGAGTCTGAAAAAAATGATCGTTTATTGGCTGAAAGTATATCCAGAGCAGGTAATGTTATTTTACCTGTTGTTTTCTTTTTTGAAGCGGAAGACGCACCGAAAGAAGCTGAAATAACCGAGTCAGCTTTTTATATTTTAAATCCTGAAAGATTTAACAAATATCAACCTGTTTCATCAAAAAGCGTTCTTGTTCCTGAAAGTATCCTTTCTCGGAGCGCAGCAGGATTTGGACATATAAACATGTTTCCTGATTCTGACGGAACAATAAGATGGGAAGTTTTGTTTATTAACTACTACGGATATATGATACCAGGACTTTCTCTTAAAACAGCAGCAATGTATCTCGGAATTCCTCCGGAAAAGCAATTGATTGATGCGACAAAAGGAGTTTATCTTGGCAGAAGATACATTCCCACTGACCCCTGGGGGAAAATTTTAATTCCATACTACGGAGATAATGGAACTTTCAAATATATTTCAATTGCTGATATAGTTGAAAACAGAGTTAAAAAAGAGGAGCTGGAAGACAAAATTATCCTTATTGGTGCTACTGCTGTTGGTATTTATGATTTAAGAGTAACTCCAATGAGTTCAGCTTTGCCAGGTGTGGAAAAACATGCAAATGTAATTGCTTCACTTATAGAAGGAAAAAGCATCCTTCCAGTTTCTAACTATATTGTTATTTTATTGATTTTAGTTTCAGTATTTTTAGCAATATTTCTTTATCAGAGATTGAAAGCAGGATATTGTTTAATTGTTTTGCTGATTTTAATGAGCGGAGTTTTTATCTCATCTTTCTATTTATTTACAAAGGGTACATGGCTTTCTGTTATTTATGTTTCAGGAGGTTTATTAATTCATTTTCTGACAACAATCACATTAAGGTATGCATATTCTGAAAAAGAAGCGAGGCGAATAAAGAAAATATTTTCCAGCTATGTTACAGAAAAAGTAGTTAATGAACTTATTAAAAACCCATCAATGGCAAAACTTGGTGGAGAAAGAAGAGAAGTTACTGTATTATTCTCTGATATCAGAGGTTTTACAACTCTGTCTGAAAAACTTCTTCCTGAAAGGGTTGTTGAACTTCTCAATGAGTATTTTGCTCAGATGGCTGAGATTATTTTCAAATGGGAAGGAACACTTGATAAATTCATAGGTGATGCAATAATGGTTTTCTGGAATGCACCACTTCCACAGAATGACCATGAACAAAGAGCCCTGAACTGCGCAATAGAGATGATAAAAAGGCTGCGAGCTTTATGTAAAAAATGGGATGAAGAAGGTAAACCTCAATTAAAAATTGGCATTGGTATAAATACAGGAGAAGCTCTTGTTGGTAATATTGGTGCAGAGGGTAAAAAGATGGATTACACTATAATTGGTGATAGTGTAAATCTGGCATCAAGACTTGAAGGTTTAAATAAGGAGTTTAATTCTGAAATAATTATATCTGAATTTACATTTAAAAAATTGCAGGAAAAGATTGAGACTGGTTTTTTTGGTGCAATAGATGTAGAAGAACTTGGTGAGATATCAGTAAAGGGGAAAGAACAACCTGTTAAAATTTTTAAGATTTCTGTTAAGTAGTTAAAAATATTAGAATTTTCCATTATTTTCTTGACAAATTCTCAAATATTATAGTAGTTTAGAAAAGATGGGCGGATAGCTCAGATGGGAGAGCGCAGCCCTTACAAGGCTGAGGTCACAGGTTCGATACCTGTTCCGCCCATGTTTGTGGGGTGGTAGTTCAGCCCGGTTAGAACGCTTGCCTGTCACGCAAGAGGCCGCGGGTTCAAGTCCCGTCCACCCCGCCAATAAAATCAAGGGTTTGTGAAGGAAAGTTAAAATCCTATATCCCTCAGGCTTTTGGGAAATTGTATTGGTGATTCTAAGGTCTCTACTCCTGCAACTTTTAATGCTTCCTGTATGAAGTTTTGAAATGTGCTTTTTACTCGTTCAAACTTTTCTTTTAGTATAGGCTCCAATCCATGAGCAAGTATGGAGTTGTTTCTCAATTTGAGACATTCAAGAAGTTCGTTCTTTCTTTCCAGATAAAGTTTTCCTAAATCATCATCCATATGAGCGAGGAGTTCATAGCTCTTTATGAGAGGAAGCTTGATTACACCGTTTTCACTATTCTTTTTACACTCTGTTTGCAAAAATGTCACAGCCTTTTCATTAAGCATAGGAAGCTCATCACATTTTATGTTTGAATTGTCTATTTCATGAGTCTTTAACCTGAGCTGTGCCACCATCTCAATGGCTCTGTAGTATCTGGCAATAGAGTCATCAAACTTAGCCTGTTTAGCTCTTCTTTCAGCATTCATAATAAGGTCAATAACTTTCTCATAACCATGAGATGATTTTTTCCCGAGAATTTGCTTCAGCCAGAGATAATGATTAATTATTGCCTTTTGAACAGAGCTGTCCTTTGGAAGGGCTTTAATTATTCTTTCAAACTCTTCAAAAGCAGACTGATGATAAAATTTATCCCATAAAACAAAGGCATTAAGTATGTCCTTTAGTAGCATTATTTCGTCTTTTATTTCCCTTGGAATGGGAGTTTTAAGATAGTTTTTAGCTTTTTCAATGATTTCCTCGTAATAGTACTTCTGCATTAAAGTATCAAAGTATTTCCTGTCAATTTTGTAAAGGAGATTTTTCTTAGTTATTGGTATGGGACAATCTCCGCTGTCAATTTTAATAAGATTTGTTCTGTGGGCAGTGTTAAGTTGAAGCTCCCATCCATCCTGAAGAATACTAAGAATCACAAGTGCTACACTCATGGTTTTCGTTCCTCCAGTATAGTTCGCAATGACTCTGATACCTTGTTTGTCTGGAAACTTCTCCTTTAGTCTGGGAAGCAATTTTCCTTCAAGCTCTTTAAAGGTTTCATCTAAGTCATCTATAATGTTCACAGGAAGAAGTATTTTTTCATACTTTTCTTCTGAAAGATTGCACTCTTTTGCAATAATTTTATCACCCTCTTTCAAGGGATTACCATCAACCAGTCTTTCTGATGCCACCTCAGATTTTCCAGATGAACATATAAAATAGATGAAGTCAAACTCATCTTCCTTTATGGAGTTTATAATGGGCACAGGGCTTCC
This sequence comes from Thermodesulfovibrio sp., assembly GCF_049969575.1. Classification (NCBI taxonomy): domain Bacteria; kingdom Pseudomonadati; phylum Nitrospirota; class Thermodesulfovibrionia; order Thermodesulfovibrionales; family Thermodesulfovibrionaceae; genus Thermodesulfovibrio; species Thermodesulfovibrio sp. The sequence continues at coordinate 27,412 of NZ_JBMFOO010000006.1, forward strand.
ACCAACAGTGAAAATTCCAATTTTTTTCATACTTTTACTCCTTCTGCTTTATTTTTATTAAATTATATCAAATTGAACTGGTCAAAACATCACAATCTTTTGAAAATCAATAAGTGTGCAGCCTCTTCTTATAAATATCAGAGAGTGTTTAAAAACTCACAAGTGTTTTGCCTGAGCAATCAGGCTATGCAGCCTCAATTTTCTATGGCAAATTTAAGGATACTATGATAAAATGAAAAAAATAAACTGATGGAGGTGAAAACATGAAAAAAGTTTTGGTGCTTTATTATTCAAAAACTGGAAATACAGAGAAAATGGCTAAAATGATTGCTCAGGGTCTTGCGGATAAGGGTGTAAATGTTGATTTAAAAAAAGTTGAACAAGCAAGTGTTGACAGTCTTCCAGATTATGATGGCTATATAATCGGCTCACCAAATTATTTCGGAACAATGGCAGCTGAGGTGAAAAAATTTATTGATGAGTCTGTTAAATATTACAGAAAAATTGAGGGAAAGCTTGTAGCAGCATTCACATCAACTGGAATGATTGGTGGAGGAGGAGAAACAGTCTGTCTTGATATTCTGAAAGCATTTTTAATTCATGGATGTATATGCCTGGGTTTTACAAGGCTTGGACACTACGGGCCTGTTTCAATTGGAAATCCTGATGAAAGAATTGAAAGAGAAATAGGTGAAATGGTAAGTAAATATGCAGAGGTTTTAAAAAGAATATAATGTTTGATAGAAAAAAACAGCTTAGATGGGCTTCTTTAAAAGCAGGTATTGTTATAACAGCTACACTCCTCATTGTATTTTTTGTGATAATTTTTTCAGGTGGAATACAATCTATTTTTACAAAAAGAGTTCCATTAAGTATTTACATATCAGATGTAAAAGGCCTGCGTAAAGGCGCTCCTGTAAGAATGGCAGGAGTTGATGTGGGAGTTGTAAATGAAATAAAACTGAGCAAAGAATATGGAACAGTTGTAAAAGTTTCAATAGATGAGAGTGTTTTAAGCTATTTAAGATCAGATGCAAAGGCAACTGTTCAGACAATAGGATTACTTGGCGATAAATACATTGAGATATCTCCTGGTGAATCTCAAGAAAGCTTTGACATATCAAAAGGCATGCCTGGATATCCTCAAACAGAAGCAAGAGAAATAATCGGAGTCGCAGCTTCAACAATGACAAAAATTGAAAGATTGATTGAAAAAATTAACTCATTAGTAGCAAAATTTGATAAAGCTGAAGGAACTATTCCAAAAATGATCAATGACCCAACCCTTTATAATAATCTAAATGCAACAGTTTTGGAGCTCAAAAAAACAGTTGAAGAAATAAGAACTGGTAGTATAGGGATGCTTTCAAGGGATAAGGAGGCTTATCAAAGACTTTCAATAGCTTTGAAAAACTTTGAAGAAGCCTCAAACAAGATATCCTCACAACAGGGCACACTTGGAAAAATGATAAATGATCCCTCTCTTTACGAAAGTCTTCTTAAAAATTCTCAAAGGCTTGAAAGCCTTCTACAAGAAATTGAAAGCTCTCAGGGAACGCTTAAAATGCTCATTAAAGACAAAACAGTGGCTGAAGAGTTAAAACAAAGCATAAAGGAGCTTAAGGAACTCATCGAAGAAATAAAGAAAGAGCCGAAAAAATTTTTCAAATTTAGCATATTTTAGTTATAATTTTTTATGGCGACTCTTGATATAAAAAAATATCCCGATGAAGTCTTAAAAAATAAAGCTGAATTGGTCAATGATCTTAGTGGAGATTTACAAAAACTAATTGATGATATGATTGAAACCATGTATAATTTCAATGGGGTTGGACTGGCTGCTCCGCAGGTGGGAGTTTTAAAAAGACTCATTGTTATTGATACATCTGCAAGACAAGAAAATCAATCTCTTATTGTTTTAATAAACCCTGAAATAATAAATTCAGAGGGCGAAATTCTCTCTGAAGAAGGATGTCTGAGTTTACCTGGTTTTATAACGAGGCTTAAAAGAAATGAGAGAGTTTTTGTGAAAGGGCTGGACAGAAAAGGTAATCCAGTAGAAATTGAAGCAACAGGACTTCTTGCAAGAGCACTGCAACATGAAATAGACCATCTTGATGGCATTCTTATTATTGATAGGATAAGTCCTCTTAAAAGAGAACTTTTCAGAAGAAAATATTTAAAAACAAAGAAATAGCATTGTCATGCCAGCAGGGATAATCTTTTTTGGCACTCCAGAGTTTGCAGTTCCTACGCTTAAATCTTTAATTGAAAGAAGAGAAAAGATACTCCTTGTAATCACACAGCCTGACAAACCAAAAGGAAGAGGGAAAATTATTCAACCATGTGAGACTAAAAAAATTGCTGTAGAATTCGGGCTTAATGTGGCACAGCCAGAAAAATTGAAAGATGAAAGCTTTATAAAGATGTTAAAAGAATTAAATCCTGAATTCGGGATAGTTGTTGCATACGGGAAAATTCTTCCAAAGGAAGTTCTTGAAATACCAGAATACGGTTGCATAAATTTACATGCCTCGCTTTTACCAAAATACAGAGGAGCAGCACCGATCCAATGGGCATTAATAAAAGGAGAAAAAATAACCGGTGTGACAACCATGCTTATTGATGAAGGACTTGATACAGGTCCAGTGCTTTTACAAAAAGAAGTTCCCATAGAAGATGAAGACAATGCTCAGAGTCTTGCACATAAGCTTTCTATAGTTGGTGCAGAATTAATTATTGAAACAATTGAAAAAATGAGAAAGGGACAAATACAACCAAAGCCTCAGGAGGGCGAGGCAAGCTATGCACCCCAGCTTAAAAAAGAAGATGGCAAAATTAACTGGAATGCCCCAGCTAAGGAAATCGTAAATCTTATTCGAGGAACCTATCCATGGCCATGTGCATACAGTTTTTTAAAAAATGAAAGAGTAAAAATAATTAAAGCAGAGGCTCTTGCTGGCAAGGCACCTGCAGGCATGATTGTTAAAGCAAAAGATGAATTAATTGTGGGAACAGGCAATGGCTTATTAAAAATTCTTCTTATTCAACCTGAAGGGAAAAAAGTAATGACAGCAAAAGAATTTCTCTCTGGAAGAAAAATAAATGAAACCATGGATTCATTTTCTTAGAGGTTTTGTTCTTAAAGTTCTTTATCCAGTTTTAATGCTTGTGGGAGCCTTTTTAAAATCTAAAAAAGCTGATTTTCAGGCATACATTGTAAGGCTTAATAATCTTCTTGTAATGCGGGACAGTTTTTATCCAAAAAAAATACTCCTTCTGCTTCCACATTGCATTCAAAACTCAAAATGCGATGTAAGACTCACCTTTGATGTTTATAAATGCCGCAGATGTGGAAAGTGTAAAATTAAAGATTTAATAGAGCTTGCAGAAACTTACCATATATCCATTGCTATAGCAACAGGTGGAACTATTGCAAGAAAAGTAGTAAAAGAGGTTAAACCAGATGCAATTGTTGCAGTTGCCTGCGAAAGGGATCTTTCAAGCGGAATAGTTGATACCTATCCAATTCCTGTTATTGGAATTCTTAATGAAAGACCTTTTGGACCCTGTATTGATACAACTGTTTGTTTAAAAAGCGTTGAGGATGCAATTAAATGGTTTATAAATCGCCAAGAAAAACAGCAGTAGCAATTTTAACCAGAGTATTGTCCCAGAGGAAATCTCTGAAATCTCTGCTTACTGATGAAGTTCTTTCCTCTTTTAATAAGTCAGATAGAGCATTTCTCATAGAAGTTTTATATGGTACTCTGAGAAATTTACATTTGATTGACTATTTAATTGAAGGCTTCTTTAAAAATAAAAAAGGGCTTTCTGCCTTTACAATAAACAATCTAAGAACAGCGGTGTATCAGTTGCTCTTTATGAAAATTCCAGAATATGCTGTAACCTGCGAGGCTGTAAATGTTGAAAAAAGCTTCAATGGGAAACCCTCTGTTGTAAATGCCATATTAAGAAATTTTATAAAAAATTATTCTGGTAAAAGTCTGGAAGAAATTTTTAATAGCAATTTATCTCTTTCAGTAAAATATTCTCATCCTGAGTGGCTTGTAAAAAGATGGCTTAAAAGATTTCCATTAGAGGAGGTAGAATCTCTTCTTAAAGCAAACAATGAAAAAGCACCATTTAGTATTGCTGTAAAACCTGAAGAAAGAGCCCTTGTAGCAGAGTATTTAACAGAAAAAGGATTTAAAGTAGAATTTTCAGAAATCGTTCCGTCAGGATTAAAAATACAGGGACAGGGCTACGAAATAAGACAAAGTCTTCAACAAGCACCTTTTTTCTGGATTGTTCAGGATGAAGCCTCTCAGCTTGTATGTTTTCTTTTAGAAGCCTTTGAAGGTGCAAGAATTCTTGATGCCTGCGCAAGCCCTGGAGGTAAGACACTTCTTACTGCAGCATTAATGAAAAAGGGAGAAATTATCTCAGTTGAAAATAACAGGGTAAGATTTAAAATCTTGCAGGAAAACATTAACAGATTGAGAAAATTTGTCCCTCATGTAAAAATAAAGCCTCAGCTTGCAGATATTCATCAGATAGAGTTTAAACATTCCTTTGACAGAATTATTCTTGATGCACCCTGTTCTTCTACAGGAGTTATTAGAAGAAATCCTGATGTAAGATATAGAGTAAATGAAGAGGAAATTAAAAGGCTTTCAGAAATTCAAAAACATATGATTGAAAAGGTTGTACAATTTTTAGCTAAAGACGGTATTCTTTTATACTCTGTTTGTTCAACAGAACCCAATGAGGCAGAAGAAGTAATTGAAAGTTTTTTACAGAAACATGACGAATTTAGTAGTATAAAAAAATTACGAACATATCCGCACACAGACGGAATGGATGGATTTTTCATGGCTAAGCTTTTAAGAATCAAATGAGAAGAGTTTTATACATAGCAGGAGCAATATTTGGAGGCTTTTTAGCAGGTTATTTTTCTTTGACCATCTTTGTTTCAGGAGGAACTATAGAAGTTCCAGATTTAAGAGGAAAAGACATTGTTCAGGCAAATCAAATACTTAAAGAAAAGGGACTTTACATACGAATTGATGGAGAAGAATATTCAGAAATACCTGCAGGAACAGTTTCAAGACAAATTCCACCAGCAGGAACAAAAGTTAAAAAAGGAAGAGAAATTGGAGTAGTAATAAGTAAAGGTCTGCGGTTTACAACTTTGCCTGATGTAAGAGGACTGAGCTATGAAGAGGCTGAAAAAATTTTGAATGAAAAAGGAATTCCAGTGGAAAAAATTATTAAAATTCATTCAGAGATGTATCCTGAAAATACAGTTATAGCCCAATCACCAGAGCCTGAGGAAGGAGGAAAAGCAATAAAACTAATTGTGAGTCTTGGTAAAAATGAAGATGAAAATTATTAAAAAAGCTGAACATTTAAGAACTGCGGGTTTATTTAGAGAATCATTGAAACTATGGAAAAGAATATATAAAAAAGCTTTAAAAAAGGCAGACATTGCCTTAACCTCAGATGCTTTAATTGCCTTGGGAGACTTAAACAGAATCATTGGAAATTTTAAAATTGCTATTTCTTATTATGAAGAAGCCTGTGAGATTGCTCAAGCTGTTGGAAATAAACTTTCAGAGGCAGATGCCCTAACTGGAATAAGCCTTTGCAAAAAAGCAACAGGAGAGTGGAAAGAAGCACTAAAAATTTTAAAAAAAGCAAGAAAAATTTATGAATCTTCTGATGACAACAAAGCAATATATTTTACCCTGTGGGCAGAAGGAACCATATGGAGATGGGGTGGAAGAATTAAAAAATCTATTGATAGTTTTCATAAAGCTCTTGAGGGATTCAAAGAAATCAAAGACAATGAAGGAATTGGTTACAGTTGCTGCGGACTTGGTGGAAGCTTAAGAATTTATGGTAATTATGAAGAGTCAATGAGATATTACAAAATGGCTAATGAAATATTTCATAAAATTGGAGATAAATTTGGCATTGCTTACTCATTTTGTGGCATAGGTAATGCCCTTAGAATGATGAATGATTTTAAAGGAGCTGAAGAAAATTTTAAAAAAGCCTTGGATATTTACAGTAAAATCGGTGATATTGTAAGTTCATCCTATACTCTATGGAGTATGGCAATGGTGTATATCTTGAAAGGAAAATATAAAACAGCGTTGCAATATATTGAAAAAGCTGAAAAAAATTTCAAAAAGTGTGAAGACCCCCGAGGACTAATATATTGTAAACTTCAAAGAGGAATGATTCAGTATCTAAACAAAAAGAAAAAAATGGCAGTAAAATATTTCAATGAAGCATGGCAAAACGCTCAAATTCACGACTTTGCCCTTGAGAGAAAATATGCTCAGGCTTTACTTAACGGGAAATATTCTTTGCCTTATAATATTCCATAGAGTATAATTTATGATGACAAATACAAGGATAATAACAATTCCAAACATACTAAGTTGTCTCCGCATATTTCTTGTACCCTTTTTCATTATTGCAATGAATTCAAAGGACTACTCAGCAGCATTAAAAATTGTAATTGTTGCAGGTTTAACTGACAGCCTTGATGGAATTATTGCAAGAAAATTTAATCAGATATCAAAACTTGGAGTATTTCTTGATCCTCTGGCAGATAAACTTCTTCTTCTGAGTATCATGGTAACTTTTTACATCAATGAACTTGCACCAAAATGGTTCATAATACTGGTTTTCATAAGAGATACTCTTGTAGCCACTGGATGGTTAGAAATTTACTTAAGAAAAAGGAAAATAACAAAACCAACACTGCTTGGGAAAATAAGCAATGCCTCACAGGTAATTATATTTGGCTATATTCTTCTTTCTACAAACATTAACATCCCATCAATACCTCAAGTTGGATATTTTTTGGTAAGTTTTCTTGCAATTACATCACTACTTCAATACGTATTTATAAGATTTAAAGATGGTAAAATCAGGAGTTAAGATTGAATACATCCATCCTAAAACTCCTGCCCAAAAAGCAGGATTAAAAGAAGGAGACATAATACTATCAATAAACAGACATTCTGTCAAGGATGCGCTTGATTTAATGTTCTATGGCGAAGAAGATTTTCTCAAAATTATAGTTGAAAGAGATGGCAAAAAAATAAGTTTTAATATTAAAAAGAAAACAAAGCCCCTTGGAATTGAAGTAGAGCCTTTCAGAATAAAAAGATGCATAAATAAATGTTTGTTTTGTTTTGTTGAGCAGCTTCCAAAAGGATTAAGAAAGTCTCTCTATGTTAAAGATGAAGATTACAGAGCAAGTTTTCTTTATGGAAACTATATTACATTGACAAATCTCACTCAGAAAGACTATGAAAGGATAAAAAAAATGAGACTCTCCCCTCTTTATATCTCTGTTCATGCCACAGACCCTAAGATAAGAAACACCCTTTTAGGAAACTTCGATGCTACACCAATTATGATGGAATTAAAAAAACTTGCGAGGATCAAAATCAGAATGCATACTCAGATAGTGCTCTGTCCAGGGTTCAATGACGGAGAAATACTTGAAAAATCAATCTTAGACCTTTACAAACTTTATCCATATGTATCTTCAGTAGCCATTGTTCCCGTGGGACTTACAAAATATCATAAAAATGCACTTACTCCTGTAACAAAACACACAGCTGAAGAAGTAATAAAAACTGTTGAAAAATTTCAGAGACGCTTCAGAAAAAAACATGGAGTCAGCTTTGTTTATCTTGCCGATGAGTTTTACATTAAAGCTGAAAAAACATTTCCTGATTTAAATAACTACGATGACCTTCCTCAGATTGAAAACGGAGTTGGGATGGTTCCATTGTTTATGCACAAAGCAGTAAAGCTGACTATACCATCAATGAAATTAAAAAAAAGATTTGTTACTTTTACAGGAACATCATTTTATCCCTATCTTTTTGATTTTATTGAAAAACTGAAGAAAAAAAACATCCCAATTGATGTTTATCCTTTAAAAAACAACCTTTTCGGAGAAACAATAACAGTAACAGGGCTTTTAACTGGCGAAGACATAATTAAAGGATTAGCTTCATATATAGAAACAGGAGACATTCTTTTGATCCCCGATGTCACAATGAAGGATTCTGAAGACATGTTCATAGACAATTTAACAATAAGTGATATTGAAAAGATTTTACAGATTAAAGCAATAAAAATTAATTCAGAACCAGAATCTCTTTTGAAGGCAATCAAAACTTAAAATGTTCATTTCTTTCTGACAATTGATTTTCCTCAGAATCATGTTGCAATCCCTTTTAAATGAGGTCAAGTTTTCTACTTTTTCATTAAATTTTTATATCGATTACATTAAAATGCATTTTAATTAAAAAGTTAATCTTCCTTAGGGCATCGACTCCCTCGGAATGAAACGATGAGGAGAGGTTGTAAGTTTTTAACCAGTCTCGTATAATATATTGAAAAATACATAAAGGAGGCAGATTATGAAAAAGCTTCAGGCAGATGAAGTCTATAAAAAATGTGACCACAATATATTTGACTTTGAAACAACTGAAGAGCTTCAACCTCTTGCAGGAACAATCGGGCAGGACAGAGCAATTGCCTCTTTGGAGTTTGGTTTAAATCTGCCAGCTAAAGGTTTTAACATATATGCTCTTGGCGAACAGGGCACAGGTAAGATGCGTGCAATAAGAACTCTTCTTTCTGAAAAGGTAAAAAAAGAACCTGTACCACCTGACTGGTGCTATCTTTATAACTTTAAAAATCCTGATGCTCCAGTGGCTGTTAGTTTACCAGCAGGCAGGGCAATAGAATTTCAGAAAGACATGGAAAATCTTGTAAATACATTAAAAGTAGAAATTCCGAAAGCTTTTGAGTCAAAAGAATATGACAAACAGAGAAATAAAATCCTTGAAGATTTTCAGCAAAAACAGAGAGAATGGTTTTCCACAGTTGAAGAGGAAGCAAAGGCAAAAGGCTTTGCAATTCGTAAAGCTCTTGCAGGATTAATAATTGTTCCTGTAAAAAGAGATGGCGAGCCCCTTACAGAAGAAGAGTTTCAGGCTCTTGATCCTGATACAAGAAAACGAATTGATGAACTTGGTAAAATGCTTCAGGACAAACTTGATGATGTTGTAAGAGCTGTGAAAGAAGCAGAAAAATTGGTAAAGGACATGCTTATAAGACTTGAACGTCAGATTGCTCTTGATGTTATAGAACAGCCAATTGAAGAGATCAAGAAAAAATACTCTTTCAATGGAAAAATAATAGAATATCTTGATGCTGTAAAAGAAGATATTCTTAACAACATTCAGGATTTTAAAATTCAAGAGGAGACTGTTCCTCCAATGCCTCCATTTATGAAGATTCAGAGAGAGGTTTCTTTTTCTAAATACAGCGTAAATATTCTGGTTGACAACTCTGCTACAGAGGGAGCACCTGTTGTGTATGAACCAAATCCAACATATCTCAATCTTTTTGGAAGAATAGAATACAAAATTCAATACGGAATGGCAATTACTGATTTTACAATGATTAAGCCTGGCTCACTTCATAAGGCAAATGGTGGTTATCTTGTAATTGATGCTATGGCTTTAATAAAAAATCTTTTTTCCTATGATGCATTAAAAAGAGCATTAAGAAGTAAAGAAATCCGCATAGAAGATGTATGGGAGCAATACAGACTCATAACAACAACTACTTTAAGACCAGAGCCAATTCCATTAAATGTTAAAGTCATTCTTACTGGAACACCGTTTCTCTATTACATACTTTACAACTATGATGATGAATACAGGGAACTCTTTAAAGTTAAGGCAGATTTTGATATAAGAATGCCAAGAACTGAAGAGAACATAAAAAAATATGCTCAGTTTGTCTCCCTTTGTCAAAAAGAAGAAGGACTTCTTCCATTTCATAAATCAGCTGTGGCAAAAATTGTTGAATATGGTTCAAGACTGGCAGAGCATCAGGAAAAGCTTTCAACTCAATTCAGTAGCATTGCAGATCTTATAAGAGAATCCCATTTCTGGGCAAAAAAAGATGGCAAGAACCAGGTTTATGAAGAACATGTCAATAAAGCCCTTGAACAGAGAGTTTACAGATCAGCAAGCATAGAAGAAAAACTAAGGGAGCTGATTCTTGAAGATGTTTTGATTGTAGAGACATCTGGCAGAAAAGTAGGACAGATTAACGGACTTGCTGTCATTGATCTTGGAGATTACAGCTTTGGCAAGCCTTCCCGTATTACTGCAAGAGTCTATCTTGGTAAAGCTGGAATAGTGAATATTGAAAGAGAAACAAAGATGTCGGGCAAGATTCATGAAAAGGCAGTTATGATTCTTTCAAGTTATCTATGGAGTAAATACGCCATAAAAAAACCAATAAGTCTGAGTGCTTCCCTTACATTTGAGCAACTATATGAAATGATAGAAGGTGATAGTGCAACCTGTGCAGAGCTTTATGCTCTTTTAAGCAGTATTGCTGAGATACCTCTCAAGCAAAATATTGCTGTTACAGGCTCAATGGATCAAAAAGGAGAAGTTCAGCCAGTTGGTGGAATAAATGAAAAAATTGAAGGATTTTTTGAACTCTGTAAAATCAGAGGACTTGATGGAACTCACGGAGTAATCATTCCAAGAAGAAATATGAAACATCTGATGCTAAAGGAGGAGATTCAAAAAGCTATTAAAGATGGTGCTTTCCATATTTATGCCATTGATTACGCAGAGGAAGGGCTTGAAATACTTACAGATATGCCAGCAGGTGAGTTAGGGCAGGATGGAACATATCCAGAAGGAACGATAAACTATTTTGTAATGAAAAAGCTTGATGAGATGTCAGAGTTGTTTAAGAAGAAGGAAAAAGAAGAGGAAAAGAAGAATGAAAAATAAAAGATCATTTAAAGGCTTTAAAAACAGTGGAAATTAAAAAGAAAAAGATTAAAATTGTTGAGATTGATGCTCCAAGCGGAATTCCTGAGTAAAAGGAAAGAAAAATTCCTGAATAGGATGAAAAAATAGAAATAATAATTGATAATATTACCGTAGTTTTAAGGCTTTTGCAGAGCTGCATTGCAGTTAGAGGAGGAATAATCATAAGAGCACCAATTAAAAGTGCTCCCATTGTTTTTATTGATATGGAAATTGACAGTGCTACTGCAGTGGCAAAAAGCATTTTAATTCCTGCTGTATTAATTCCAGAGGCATGAGCAATTTCTTCATCAATGCAGAGATTTAATATTTTTTTATAATATTTAAGCAGGAAAGCTCCACAAATTAAAGCACCAGCAAGAATAAGATAAACATCCCCCTTTGTTACAGTAGAAAGACTTCCAAAAAGTATATTCATTATTGAACCTGTGCTACCAGATAATGCTATAAAAACTACTGATAGTGAAACACCTGCATAAAGAAAAAAAGAAAGAGAACCCTCTGCTGGAAGCTTGTCTTTTGCTCTAAGTTGCTCAACAGAAATAGAGATAATAAGACTCAATAAAATAAGCAAAACAAGGGAATTTATCTTTAAAAAAAGGCTTAATGCCAGAGCTAAAAATCCAACATGAGCAAGGGTATCAGCAAAAAAGGCATATCTACGCAAAAGTAAAAATACTCCAAACACAGGAGCCAGTGGAGCTACAAAGGTTATAACCAGGAAAGCTCTCTTTATAAGACTTAACTCAAATATTTCAAGCATTTTTATGGGGAAAAACAGTATGTTCAGGATATAACATGCCCATATATTCATCTTTAAGAATTTTCTGCGGCTCTCCGAGACAGACAACTCTTTTATTCAGACATAGAATACATTTTGCTTCATGGGCAAAAGTTGCTATATCATGAGTAACCACAACTATTGTAATTCCAAAATTCTGATTAAGGTTCTCAAGTATCTGAAGCAGTTCATCCATTGAATAAGGATCAATACCTGTAGTTGGTTCATCAAGCAGTAAAATTCTTGGTCTGCAAGCAATTGCTCTTGCAAGAAATGCCTTCTGCCGCTGACCGCCAGAAAGTTCCCTGATTAATTTCTTTTTTAAATGGGAAATTTTGAAAACATCCAGTGCCCATTCAATATTGTCTTTTTTAAATTTTTTGTGCCAGCTTCTAACAAGTTCTTCTACTGTAAATGGAAACTCATATATTGTCTGGGATATTCTCTGAGGTAGATATCCTATAGACTCTGATTTTAAATATTCCTCTGGAGTCACTCCATAAATCAATACCTGACCTCTTTGAGGTTTTATTATGCCAAGTATTAACCTTAGCAGAGTTGTTTTACCTGCTCCATTTGGTCCTATAATTCCGAGATAACAGCCTTCAGGTATCTCAAGATTAATGTCCTCAAGCACAAAAATGCTGTCAAAGGCATAGTAAACATTTTTTAAGGTTATTGCATTCATTTACATTTTAATGCAGTTTTTAAAACTTTAAGATTTTCATTCATTGCCTGAAAGTAATCTTGCTGTGAAATTTGATGAAATGTGTTAAATTTCATTATTTTTGCCCCTGTTTCCTCTGCCAGAGCCTTGGCAATCCTATCTCCTTCTGGTTCTGAAATTATGTATTCAATGGAATTTTTCTTTATAAAATCTTTAAGCTCCTTAATTCTCTTTAAAGAAAGTTCTTGCTCTGGATCATGGACAATGAAATGAGATTTAAATCCGTATTTTTGACTAAGATAATTTAAAAATTCATGAGTCACTATCACATCCTTTAACTGGCAGTTTGATAGAGTTTGCCTGTAATCAGTATCAAGTTTTTTTAGTTTGTCGCTATAAATTAAAAAGTTTTTCTCATATTCATCCTTTTTTTGTGTAATTTCCTGAGCCTTGTCTTTTATGACTTTAATAATTTCCAAAACCTTTAAAGGATCCAACCACACGTGAGGGTCTATTTCATCACCTGAGGAGTACTTTTGCAGAGAGATATAATCCTGCAGCCTTACTACTTTTACTCCTTTTTGATTGAGTTCATCTCTTATTTTGTCAATCCATCGGTCAATATCTGTATTGCCAAGATAAATTATCATGTTTGCCTTGTAAAGTTTTTGAATATCCTTTAAAGAAGGTTCGAAGTGGTGAGGGTCTACTCCTTGAGGAATTAAGTTATAAACCTTGGCCTCTGGAATTATCCATTTTGTGAATTCTTGAATAGGATAAAAACTTGTATAAACCGTAAATTCGGATTTTTCAGATTTTTGTGAGCATGAAACAAAAATTAATAAAGCAAACAAAAAAATTATAAACCTTTTCATTCTTTGACCTCCTACATCGAAAAGATATCTTTTATTTTATCTTTTAATCCCTTTGAAGTTTTTTTGATTTCTTCTCCAGAGACTCTTGCAAATTCTTCAAGAAGTTCTCTCTGCCGCTCATTAAGCTTTTTAGGTACATCTATATAAACTGTTACAATCTGATCTCCTCTGTGAGTACCTCCTACTCTTGGAAGTCCTTTACCCTTGAGTTTAAAAACTCTACCAGAGGGTGTTCCCGCAGGTATTTCTATCTTTGCTTTGCCATCAATTGTTGGAACTTCAACTTCTCCACCAAAAACTGCTCTGACAAATGAAATGGGAATGGAACAGTAAAGATTTATTCCTTCTCTTTTGAAAAACTCATGCTCTTTAACATTGACATAAATATAAAGATCACCACGGGGTCCGCCAAATTCTCCCATTTCTCCTTCGCCACTAACCTTCAATTTAGTGCCTGTATCAACACCAGGAGGAATATGAATTTTTAACTCTCTCTCTATCCTTACCTTACCATTTCCAGAACAATCAAGACATGGGTCTTTAATAATTCTTCCAGTTCCACCACATTTTGAACATGTCTTTGATACTGAGAAAAATCCCTGATTGTATCTGATATATCCAGTTCCACCGCAGGATGAGCATATAATTGGCTCACTGCCTGGTTTTATTCCAGAACCATTACAGGTTTCACATATTTCCCAGCGGAAGAATTTAATTTCTTTTTCAACGCCTTTAGCTGCTTCTTCAAGGGTAATTGTAATATCATATCTTAAATCAGCTCCTCTTTTAGGTCTGTTTTTCCTGAATCCAAAGCTACCGAAAAATCCTTCAAATATGTCTTCAAATATATCTGTAAAGGTTGTATAAGTTTCGTATCCAAATCCTGTAGAGGCTCCTTCTGCTGTGCCATATCTGTCGTAGTTTGCTCTTTTTACTGGGTCACTAAGACATGCATAAGCTTCATTTATCTCTTTAAACCTTTCTTCTGCCTCTTTGTTGCCAGGATTTAAATCAGGATGATACTGTCTTGCAAGGCGCCGGAACGCCTTTTTTATTTCTTCCTGAGAGGCGTCCCGGCTTACTCCGAGAATACTGTAATAGTCCTTCATTTATTATCTTTGTCCTCTACTTCAGCTTCTATTACATCTTCCTCTTTTTTAGTCTCTGAAGAAGTACCAGCACCTGCCTGTGATGCACCTGCATGCCTGTAAAGTTCTTCAGCAATTTTGTGTGAGGCTCTTGCAAGCTCTTCTATAGCAGACTTTATTTCATTGATATCATTGCTTGTGTCTTTAATTCTACGGCATTTTTCAATGGCATCCTGAATCCTCTTTTTGTCTTCCTCTGAAACTCTATCTCCCATGTCTCTTAATGTTTTTTCAACAGTGTATATCATGTTGTCAGCTTCATTTCTTGCCTCCGCAAGCTGTTTTTTACGCCTGTCTTCCTCTGCATGAGCTTCAGCCTCTCTGATCATTCTTTTAATTTCTTCCTCTGTAAGTCCGCTTGATGCTGTAATTTTAATTGATTGTTCTTTACCTGTTGCAAGATCTTTTGCAGAAACATGAAGAATTCCATTGGCATCTATATCAAAAGTAACTTCTATTTGTGGCACTCCTCTTGGTGCAGGAGGAATTCCAACAAGTTCAAATACTCCAAGAAGCTTGTTATCAGCAGCCATTTCTCTTTCACCTTGATATACCTTTATAGTGACTGCAGTCTGGTTATCAGCAGCTGTGGTAAATATCTGAGACTTTTTTGTTGGTATTGTAGTATTACGTTCAATAATTTTTGTAAATACTCCGCCAAGCGTTTCAATTCCAAGGGAAAGAGGTGTAACATCAAGAAGCAAAACTTCTTTTACTTCACCTTTAAGAATTGCTGCCTGAATTGCTGCTCCAATTGCAACAACCTCATCGGGATTAACACCTTTGTGAGGCTCTTTTCCAAAAAATTCTTGAACAACTTTTTGAACCTTTGGAGTTCTTGTCTGCCCACCAACAAGAATAACCTCGTCTATCTGATTTTGAGAGAGTCCAGCATCTGCAAGAGCTTTTTTACATGGCTCAAGGCTTTTCTGTATTAAATCATCAACGAGCTGTTCAAGTTTAGCTCTTGTGAGCTTCATAAGAAGGTGTTTCGGACCTGATGCATCAGCTGTTATAAAGGGAAGATTTATTTCTGTTTCCATTGCTGAGCTTAGCTCAATCTTTGCTCTTTCGGCAGCCTCTTTAAGCCTCTGAAGTGCCATTCTATCTTTACGAAGATCTATCCCTTCCTGCTTTTTGAATTCCTCTATCAGCCAGTCCATAATTCTTATATCAAAATCATCACCACCAAGATAGGTATCACCATTGGTAGCTTTTACTTCAATTACACCTTCTCCTATCTCAAGTATAGAGATATCAAAGGTTCCACCACCAAGGTCATAAACAGCGATCTTTTCTTCCTTTTTCTTTTCAAGTCCGTATGCAAGAGCTGCTGCTGTTGGTTCATTGATGATTCTCAGGACATTTAATCCTGCAATACGGCCTGCATCTTTTGTTGCCTGACGCTGGCTATCATCAAAATAAGCAGGCACTGTAATTACTGCTTCTGTAACAGGCTCTCCAAGATAGTCCTCAGCAGCCTGTTTAAGCTTCTGAAGAATCATCGCAGAGATTTCAGGTGGAGAGTATCTTTTACCCATGATTTCCACATGAGCATCTCCATTTGGAGCTTCAACAATTTTATAGGGGAGTCTTTTTTTAGCTTCCTGCACTTCCGGGGAGTTATATTTCCTACCCATCAATCTTTTTATGGAAAATATTGTATTTTCAGGATTTGTTATTGCCTGTCTTTTTGCAACCTGTCCTACCAGCCTTTCACCTTTATCAGTAAAGGCAACCACAGAAGGTGTTGTTCTCTGTCCTTCCTGATTTGGTATTACAACTGGCTCACCACCAATAACTACTGCAACAACAGAGTTCGTTGTGCCAAGGTCTATTCCTATTGCTTTTCCCATTGTTTAATCCTCCTTTTTATTTGTGTCTTGAGCACCCGAGGGGTGCATACCCTTTTCCGAGGGTTTACATTTGCGAGAAACAGCTACCAGCGGTTCTCTTAAAAGTTTGTTTTTATACATGTATCCTTTTCGCAATTCTTCTACGATAATGTTATCATCCATATCTGCTGTTTCAACTGTAGAGACTGCATGATGCAGTTCAGGATTAAAAGCCTGTCCAATTGTTTCCATCTGCTTTACTCCGTATTTTTCTAAAATGCGTAAAAATTCTTTAAGAGCGTTTTCAACACCCTGTTTCATACTCTCAAGCCACTGCGAATTCAGTTCATTCCCTGCATGTTTAATAGCCAGTTCAAAATTGTCTATGACTGGCAGTAAATCCTTAATCAGTTTTTCATTGGCATAATTTATCAGTTCCTCTCTTTCTTTTTGAATCATCCTTTTATAGTTTTCAAACTCAGCATACAATCTCAAATACTTCTCTTTTTGCTGATTTAGCTCATTTTGAAGGTTTTCAATAATATCCCTTGGCTTGTCTTCAAGGGCTGAGCCTTCATAGGAAATTTCTTCGGTTTCTTTATTTTCAGGTACCTCTTCCTTTTTTATCTCTTCCATTTTTTCTCCTCCTAATCTGAAAGTGTTTTTGTCAACACCCGTGCAAAGGCATTAACTAACATGATTGCTCTTTGATAGTTCATTCTCTTTGGACCAACAAGAGCAATAACACCGAGAGATTTATCTTTTTCTTTATATGGTGAGGCAATTATACTGAAGTTTTTGAATTCTTCCAAAGGATTTTCCTCTCCTATTATAACTTTTATATCATCATCCTCTGAAATGTTTTCAAAGAGTTTAAGCAAAAGATGTTTGTCCTGAATAGTTTTTGCAACTTCTCTGAGCTTTTCTATATCAGAAAAATCAGGCAAATGCATTATATGATAAAGTCCTGACACATAAACATCTTCCATTGAAAAATACAATGCTTCCTGACACATCTTTAAAATCTTAGTAATCAGTTTATCCCAGAAAATTTTTTCCTTTTTTATTCTTACAAGAAGGTCTTCTCTTATTTCATCAATTGTTTTTCCCTGATAATTTCTATTGACGAAATCAGCAAGGCTGTTAAGTTCGTTTTGAGTAATTTCAGGATAGGCTTTTATTATTTTATTTTTAACAATTCCTTTATCGTTTACAACAACTGCAATTACAAGATCATCTTTAAACTTTATGAAATCCACCCTCTGGAGTGCAGTTTTTTCAGTTGCCGGTAAAACAGCCAGTCCTAAATAATGGGTAGCCTGAGACAAACTCTGAGTTGCTTCCAGAAACAGTGAATTCATATTGTTTCTCAGTTTTCTCAGTTTTTTTGTTAAATTTTCTATTAATTTTTTAATTTCCAATGAATTGATAACTAAGGCTTGCTGACATATGTAATCAACATAAAACCTGTACGCTCTGTCTGTTGGTACTCTTCCTGCTGAAGTATGGGGCTGTACGAGAAAACCAGCATCTTCTAAGTCTGACATTATATTTCTTATAGTTGCAGAGCAAACATCAAATCCGTATTTTTTCATAATATAACGGGAACCAACTGGTTCTGGTTTCTCAATATAACTCTCTACAACTGCACAAAGTATTCTCTTAGTTCTTTCATCAAACATTATATTTTTCATTTTAGCACTCTCCATTATTAAGTGCTAACATTTAAAAATTATCATGAAAACTTTAAAAAAGTCAAATATTCTACCAGTCAAGTTCTTTGTTTAAAAGTTTCTGATAAATGTCTTTTGGCAGAAAACAGCTTCTGTGCAGATCCTCAGTGTAAAGTTTTGTCGATATTTTTACATGTTTTCTCACTTCGCGGGGATCTAAGGATTTTGAGCCCACTGAGAAGCTCCACCAATTGCCAGCATAGGTTGCAATAGAAGCTGTGTAAAGGTCAACAATGGGGAAAATAAGCTTCATTGAGTTTTGAACTTCATAAACAAGCTCTTTATGAAAGATGAGTGATTCGGAAAGGGTTACAAACATTCCATCCTGAGTAAGGGCATCTCTGACTGATTTAAAGAACTCAACAGTAAAAAGACTTTTAGCAAAACCTATTATATCAGTAGAATCAACAATTATAACATCAAGGCAATTTTCCATCTCCTTTATAAACTCTGCTCCATCCATGCATCTTACCTCTACTCTTGGATCATCTATAGCTTTAGATACAGAGGGGAAAAATTTTTTTGAAACATTTATCACTTCTTCATCAATTTCTATAAAATAAAGCTTTTTTACGCAGTCATGCTTAAGAACCTCTCTTACTGCTCCACCATCTCCACCACCTATAACTGCAACAGTTTTTGCTTCTGGATGAGCGTGCATGAGGACATGGGTTAACATTTCATGATATATAAACTCATCTCTTTCAGTGAGTTGAACAACGCCATCGAGAACAAGAATTTTTCCAAAATAGGCATTTTCAAAAACCATAATTTCCTGAAATTTACTTTTCCCTTTATAAAGCACCTTTTCTACATCATACACATATTGAATCGGTGCATAGGGGTCTTTCTCAAAAAATTTAATCATAGTATCCTCCTAAATTAAAAATGTTTTTGGTACAGAAAATCCATTAAATTCTGAAGCATAGGATATAGTATATGCTCCAGCAGAAAGAATAAGTATAAGGCTTCCCACATCTGGTTCAGAAAGAAGGACTTCCCTGTCTATGACATCAAAGCTATCACAGCTTGGACCTGCAATTGTCCACAGTTTTTGCTCTCCTCTGCTTCCAACTACATATTGATATTTAATGCCTCCTATGCTTTCCATTAATCCATTGAAAACACCCACATCTATGTAAAGCCAGTTTTCATCTCCTCTTTGAGCTTTACCAATAATTCTTGAGACAAAAACTCCAGCATCTCCCACCACTGCCCTGCCAGGCTCAATAAAAATCTCCGTATCAGGAAAATATTCCTCAAGAAGTGAATTAATCTTACTTTCTATTGTTTCTATGGAAGGAACTTTCTTTGTGTATTCAATAGGATATCCACCTCCAATATTAAGCATTTTTATATCAATTCCTGCCTTTTTAGCGAGTTCTTTTACCTGCCTTGCCTTGTCTATAGCAGTGTGCCAGTTATAAATGTTACTGCATTGAGAACCAACATGAAAGGTAATACCTACAGGGTGAAGCCCTTTGTGTTTCGCATAAATAAGTAACTGTACAGCTTCTTCCATTTCAACTCCGAATTTTTTACTAAGGGGCCATTCACTTCCTTCATTTGGAACAGACAGTCTTACATAAACTTTTTTTTCAGGTGCATATTTTGCCATTTTATCCACTTCTACTTGTGAGTCAAAGGCATAATATTCAATACCATATTGCACTGCTTCTTTAAGAAATTTAAAAGTTTTTATTGGATTACTCGTTATTATTCGCTCAGGTTCAACATTAAGCTGTTTAAGAATTGCAAGCTCTCCCTCTGAAGCTATCTCAAACCCGATATTGAAGGTATTAAGAAATCTCAATACCTCTATATCTGGATTAGCTTTTACTGCATAGAAAACTTTTGAATTCTTAATTCCCTTACCAATCATTGAAATTTTCTCTTTCAGGGTTTCTCTATCAATAAGAAGATAAGGTGGTTCATCATCATGAGAGGCTATCCAGTTTAGAACTCTGTCCATAAGTGTGTTTTTCATAATTTTAAAATTTTATCATATTCTATGATAGAATAAAAAATGGAAAATGAAAGACTAAAAAATCTAAGGGATAGGATTGACAGGATTGATAGAGAAATTCTCAAACTTTTAAATGAAAGAGCCAGAATTGCCATAGAAATAGCACAAATAAAGAAAGCTGAAGGACTTTCATTCTATGACCCTGTAAGGGAAAAAAAAATCATTGATAAAGTTTTAAAAATAAATGAAGGACCTTTTTCTAATGATGTAATTAAAACTCTTTTCAGGGAAATTCTTTCAGCCACGCTGGCACTTCAGGAATCACAAAAAGTGGGTTATCTTGGACCCGAAGGCACATTTACCCATCTTGCTGCAATAAAATATTTTGGAAGTTTTGCTCATTTTGAGCCTCAGGATAGCATTAAATCTATTTTTGAATCTGTTGAAAAGGGACTGTCCCGGTTTGGCGTTGTTCCAATAGAAAATTCAAATGAAGGAACTGTTACCTATACTCTTGACATGTTTATGCAGCATGAAGTAAAAATCTCGGGGGAGATAATAATTCCTATAACCCTTCATCTTCTTTCTCTTACAGGAGAAAAGGAAAAAGTAAAAAAAATCTACACTCATCCTCATGCAAGGGCTCAATGCAGAGAATGGTTGAGAAAAAATATGCCTGATATACCCCTGTATGATGTTGCCTCCACTGCTGAGGCAGCAAAGCAGGCCTGTATGGATGCAGAAATTGCAGCAATTGCGAGCGATTTTGCTGCAAACATGTATGGACTCAAGTTTGTCGCAAAACACATTGAAGACTACAAAAACAACTACACAAGATTCTTTATACTTGGAAAAACTTTTCCTAAGAAAACAGGATCAGATAAAACCTCTATCATGTTTTCCCTTCAGGATAAACCTGGTGCTCTTTATAATGCTTTACAGCCTTTTAAGGATGCCAACATAAATCTTACAAAAATAGAATCACGTCCAGCAAAGATGCGCAAGTGGGAGTATATATTCTTTGTTGATTTTATTGGGCACATTGAAGACGAAAATGTAAAACAAACCCTTGAAAAAGTAAAAGATTACTGTATAGAGCTTGTTCATCTCGGATCATATCCAATTTTTGAATAAAAGGGAGGCTTTTATGGTCAAACCGCTGCCTTATGTTCAAAAGATTCAGCCCTATATTCCTGGCAAACCAATTAAAGAGGTGGAAAGAGAGCTTGGCATCAAGCAATGCATTAAGCTTGCATCCAATGAAAATCCTCTGGGTCCTTCACCAAAGGTTGTACAGGCTATCAAAGAATTTCTCTCAAATCCTTCTGAGCTTGCAAGATATCCAGAAGGAAGCGGATTTTATCTTAAGAATGCTTTATGTGAATTATTTGCCAAAAGAGGATTAAATCTTACACATGATGAAATAATTCTCGGCAATGGCTCAAATGAACTTATTGATATTGCTGTAAAAACTTACATTGGTCCAGGGGACGAAGCAGTTATGGCTACTCCTTCTTTTGTTGTCTATGCAATGAGTGTGACAGCACAGGGTGGAATTGCAAAGGAAGTGCCACTTAGAGACTACAGACATGACCTTGAAGGAATGCTTAAGGAGATAACAGACAGAACAAAAATCGTATTCATAGCTAATCCCAATAATCCAACAGGCACAATGAACTACAGAGAAGAATTTGATAGCTTCATGAAGGCTCTCCGAGAAGACATACTTGTTGTGGTAGATGAAGCCTATTATGAGTATGTTACAGAGTCAGATTATCCTGATACTTTAAGATATTTTAAAGAGGGAAGGGATATACTGATTTTAAGAACCTTTTCAAAAGCCTATGGATTGGCAAGCCTGAGAATAGGTTATGGAATTGCAAAAAAAGAAATCATTACAGAGATGAACAGAATAAGAGAACCCTTTAACACAAACACCATTGCTCAAATTGCTGCAGAGGCTGCTTTAAAAGATGAGGAGCATTTAAAAAAAGTGATTGAAATTAACGAAAAAGGCAAGCAATATCTCTATTCTGAGCTTGATAAAATAAAACAAATTCAATATCTCCCCACACAGACAAACTTCATTTACATAATACTGCCTGAGAGTATTTCATCTAAGGAAGTTTTTGACTCGCTTCTCAGGCAGGGAGTCATTATAAGACCTGTAGGACCAAGACAGATAAGAGTTACAATTGGTTTGCCTGAAGAAAATAAAACTTTTATAGAAAGTTTAAAAAAATTTTTTGGAGGTTAAACGATGGATATTATTGTATTAAGACCAGATGCAACTGAGGAGCAGATTGAAAAAATTGTGAAAAAACTTGAGGCAAAGGGACTTAAACCCCATGTCTCAAGGGGAACTGAAAGAACAATTATCGGAGTAATTGGAGACACCTCAAAAGTAACAGAGGATGAGGAAAATGCAATAAGAGCAATTCCAGGTGTTGAAGATGTTGTAAGAATCCTCAAACCCTACAAACTGGCAAGCAGAGACTTCAAAAGATTAGACACTATAATTCAGGTTGATGATTGCCAGATTGGAGGCAAAAGAGTACATATTGCAGCAGGTCCATGTGCTGTTGAAAACAGGATTACACTTCTTGATATTGCTGAAAAAGTCAAAGCCTCAGGCGCAACATTCTTGAGAGGTGGTGCCTTTAAGCCACGCACATCTCCTTATTCCTTTCAGGGATTGGGTGTTGAAGGACTTAAATATCTCAAAGAAGCAAAGGAAAGAACTGGGCTTCCTGTGATAAGCGAAATAATGGATCCAAGAGACATAGATGTAATGCTTGATTATGTTGATATTCTTCAAATCGGCACAAGAAACATGCAGAATTTTAGACTTCTTATGGAAGTTGGCTCAGTTGACAAGCCTGTTGTGCTTAAAAGAGGAATGTCTGCAACAATAAAAGAGCTTCTCATGGCAGCAGAGTATATTCTTTCAAGAGGTAATGAAAAGGTCATACTCTGTGAAAGAGGTATAAGAACTTTCGAGACAGCTACGAGAAATACTCTTGACCTGAGTGCTGTTCCTCTGCTTAAATCCCTCAGTCACTTACCAGTTGCAGTTGACCCAAGTCATGGTGTTGGAAAGCGTGAGCTTGTTGAGCCAATGGCAGTTGCTGCAGTTGCTGCTGGTGCTGACATGCTTTTGATTGAGGTTCATACAAATCCTGAAGAAGCTCTCTCTGATGGTGAGCAATCTTTGACTCCTGAGCAATTTAAAAATATGATGAAAAAAATTCAAGCTGTAGCTAAGGCTATTGGCAGGGAAGCATAATGGAGGATGGATTTAAAACTGTATCAATCATTGGAGTTGGCTTAATCGGAGGTTCCTTAGCCTTAGCATTAAAAGAAAAAAAACTGACTGAAAAAATTATCGGATATGGAAGAAATAAGGAAAGGCTTAAAAAAGCTTTTAAGCTTGGCATAATAGATACATATACTGATTCCCTTAAAGAGGTCTGTGAAGCAGAACTTATTGTTCTTGCAACCCCCCTGGGAGTATTTGAAAAAATCACTTCAGAAATGGCTACTTATCTAAAAAAAGACACAGTGGTTACTGATGTGGGAAGTGTTAAAGAAGAAGTGGTTAATAAACTTGAAAGATTAATGCCGAAAGGCGTTTACTTTGTTGGAACACATCCTATTGCTGGTTCAGACAGGACAGGATTTGAGTATGCAAAAGCTCAACTTTTTGAAGGCTCAAAGGTCATCATTACTCCAACAAAAAACACTAACAGATCTGCATTGGAAAGAGTTGCGAAACTATGGACTAAAACAGGAGCCCAGGTTGAGTTCATGACTCCTTCTGAGCATGACAGGATTTATGCTCTTGTAAGTCATCTTCCTCATTTAATCTCATTCTGCCTTGTAAACACTGTGGCAGAAATGGATAAAAAATTTATAAAATACGCTGGTTCTGGATTTAAAGACACAACGAGAATTGCTAAAAGCTCACCAGAACTCTGGGCTGATATTTTTGCAATGAATGATAAAAATGTTTTACAGTGCCTTGAAATTTTCGCAAAAAAGCTTGAAGAGGTTAAACAGATGCTTTATAGAAAAGAGTTTGAAGGAGTCAAAAAATTTATAGAAGAATCAAAAAAGTTAAGGCAGGAGCTTGATTTATAATGGGGGAATGAATCTTGACCTTACATTCATAGTAAATGAAGATGGTAAAAGCCTCAAAGACCGTTTTGAACAGCTAATAAAAGACTGCAAATTCTTTGATTGCCTTGTAGCTTATTTTTATGTAAGCGGATTTCATTTAATTTATAATGCACTGAAAAATACTGAAAAGCTTAGAATTCTTGTAGGAATTGGCATTTCAAAAGAATCCTACAATCTGGTAAAGAAGGCAGAACAAGAAAAACCATCACATTACGAGACAAAACAGGAAATAGAAAAATTGATTGAAGAGGAAATGGCTGAATCAGAAGACAGCGAAAATGTTGAATCAGGCGTGCAGAAGTTCATTGAATGGATAAATACTGGAAAAATTGAAATAAGAGCTTATCCCTCACAGAATCTCCATGCAAAACTTTATATTCTCACTTTTAGGGAAGGAGACAGAGATATAGGAAGAGTCATCACAGGTTCAAGTAATTTTACTAAATCTGGACTTCAGGATAATCTTGAATTCAATGTGGAGCTTAAAAACGCTTCCGATTACGAGTTTGCAAAACAGAAATTTGAAGAATTATGGAAAGATGCTGTTGATGTCACTGAAAAATATGTTCAGACAATAAAACAAAACACATGGCTGAATGAAAATATCACTCCTTATGAACTTTATCTAAAATTTCTATATGAATATTTTAAAGATGAATTGAGCAGAACTGACG
>NZ_JBMFOO010000007.1:0-51217 GCF_049969575.1 Thermodesulfovibrio sp.
GCAGGCGTCTGCCATAAAAGCATCAGAGCGGCCGCAACCCACGCGGCGGCCGCCCCTGTTTTATTAAGTCAACTTCCTCTGGTTCTATGTTGATGTTTGTAGTTCTTTTTTTAAACTGGACATTTCTAATTTTTTCAACAAATTTTACAATTTCTGAAGGTTTTACACCAAGCTGTTTAGCTAATTCTATGCTTCTAACTGCTTTATCAGACATAATTTAATTCTTCCCTCCTTGTCTCTAAATCAATAAAATGTTATCATAAATAATTAAGTATATGCAAATTAAGGAGGAGGAAAAATGGCAAGCTGCTATGTATGTGGCAAGAAAAAAGTTGTGGGACACAATGTAAGCCATGCAAATAACAAAACAAAAAGATATTTCTTTCCAAATCTTCAGAGAATGAAAATTGTTACTGAAAAAGGCCCAAGAAGAGTGCATGTATGCACAAGATGTCTTCGTTCAGGTCTAGTCAAAAAAGCGGTTTAGACATGGAGAAAATAGGACAAGTTTTACCTGCTTTACTCAATAATTTTGGTATAGAGGAAGCAGTATCACTAAAATTTTTAAGAAAAAGATGGGACGATCTATTCGGTTGTCCTGTTAAAGAGCATACTTTTCCAAAGGATTTGAAAAATGGTGTTCTTTATGTGGTAGTTAACTCTCATGTATGGCTTTCTCAGCTAATATTGTTAAAAGATGAATTTGTTAAAAAACTTCATATTTATGGAATAAAGGATGTGGAATTCTGTTTTGGAAGAATTTACAGGAATCAAAAAGAAAAGAGTAAGGAGAAAGAAATCACTGGTTTATCTCAAGAACAGCAAGAATGGATGGAAGATATTACGAAAAATATAAAAGATGAGGAGATAAGAACAACTGCTGAAGCTCTTATAAAAAAATATCTTTTTTTTATAAATCAAATTAAATCCAGGCAAAATAAAAATTAAGGAGTTTAATAATGACAGAGTTTAATTTCATTTTTAAGGATTACTCAGAGGAAGAAAGCAAAATTTATGAAGGAGCCATGAAAAAAATAATGCAGAACATAAAGAATGGAATGTCCTTCAGAGATGCTGTTGACAATGTAAAGGTGGATGATAATGAATTAAAAGCTTTGATAGAAGATGATGCATTAAAGATACTTATTGCAGAGCTCTGTTATGTTTCAAAAATTCCCTTTGAAGAGTTGGCGAATATGTTAAAGCTTCCTCTTGAAACAATAAGAAAGGCAAACTTTGAGATGCTTGAAGATGTTCAATTAACTCTCAACAATACTTTTAACAAAAATAGGAGGGGCAATGCATAAAAGGGTTAGATTATATTCATTGAGCACATGCCCTGTATGTAAAAAAGTAAAAGAATTCTTAAAGAATAATTCTGTGGAATATGAGTTAATTGAGGTTGATACTCTTGACAGTGCAGAACAATGGCTTGCAATGAAAGAACTGAAAAAAATCAATCCTCAGGAAACCTTTCCAACAGTTGTTGTTGAGAAAGCTGTAGTAGGCTTTGATGAGGAAATTCTTAGAAAAATTCTGGAACTGAATGCCTGATATGACGCCAGAAAAACTCTATGAAATCTTAGAAAAATATGCCATGTCAAGGGGCTGGGAGCTAAACAGGGATAAAGAGTTTGTATTTGAACTTTTGAAGGGATTGCTTAAAAATGAAGAACGCTATGGTTACAGATCATGCCCGTGTAGACTGGCTTCAGGAGACAGAAAGGCAGATGCTGATATAATCTGTCCTTGCATTTACAGTGCAGAGGATATAAAAGAATATGGAAGATGCTATTGCGGTCTTTATGTAACGAAACAATACAATGAGGGAAAGATAAAACAAAATATTGTCCCTGAAAGAAGAAATAAAGGGAGGTGATTTTATGATTTTTAGTGAATTAATAACACTTAAAGAGTTAAAAGAGGACCCCTATTTTAGAGAAAATATGTTATGGGATGTGGAGCCAGAAGAAGTTATGTCTCCAAGATGTATAAAGGAAGGAGATAAATTAGTTTATAAAGGTCCTATTAAGGGTTATATTCCATATATTGACACTTCAGGTGCAAAGCCTGTTCTGTTCATAATGAGACATACTCAGATGGATTATGGAGAAACCATAGCAAGAATAGATGAAATTCCTGAAGAAATGCTTATTGAAGCTGTGAATGAAAACAGGCACAAAATATGCTTTGGAATGTGTCCCATAAATGAAAAGATAAAACAGTGGCTAAAAAGAGAACTCGGAGCTTTATAAATGAAAAATTTCTTCAAATTTCATTATTGTTAAAAATTGCTTTGATTGTCGTGGAACAGAGCGGGCAGAAGAAACTGCTCTTAAAATAGGTAATTTTATTCCTGCAAGTTTAGCTGTATGGAGAATTTCTTCTGTATCGTCAATAAAGATTGAAGAGTCTGGTTCAAAATAAAGTTTTTCTTTAAGTATTTCCCAGAATTCAATTTTCTCCTTGGGATAGCCAATATCAAAGGCTGTAAACAAATTATGAAAATATTTATCAAAGCCTGTTTTCTTAAGTTTAAGTTCCATTACTTTGTTGTGAGCATTTGTTACAAGATAGATTTTTTTCCCATTGGAGCTTACAACTTTTAAAAATTCTTCAGCATCTGGATGAGGACAAATAAGATGCTCCACTTCCTTTTTAAGCTGGAATATATCAAGACCTGTTTTACCTGACCAGAAATCTATATCTGTCCAGTTAAGAGTTCCTTCTTCTGCTTTGTACATTGAAAAAAGTATTCTTTGAGCTTCCTCAAAGTTTATTCCTTGTTTTTCAGCATATTTTTGAGGCACATAAATCTCCCAAAAGTAATCATCATAATACTTATCCAGTATAGTTCCGTCCATGTCCAGAAGAACTGTTTTTATTTCATTAAAAAGTTTCATCTTCTGCTGAATACCAGGACATATCAATATAAAATCTCATTCTTTCGTAAATGGTGCGTAAGATATTGCTTAATTCAAAAAACATCTCTTCATAAAACTGAAGATCCTTTAATTCTTCTTGAGAAGCTGGATAGGAATAAGCAATTTCATATTTATCTTCCTCCATCAGATCTTTTCCAATGAACTCTTTTTTTACTAAAACCAGATCCAGCTCAGGATGCTCATTAACTATCTCTTCAAAAAGCTCATTTATATTATTATATCCTTCAAGAAATGGAAGGTTTATAACAACTTCAATCTCTACCATGTTTTCAAACTCCTCAGAGTCCTGTTCCTCCTCATCTTCATCATAAAGAAAAGAACTACTTGTCTGAAGGGCATTATAAGAAAATGACACTGCAGCACTTATTGGATAAGGAGGTTTAATTTCCGGCAATGTCATTAAAAGCTTGCTCTCTTTATTTAAGGAATACTGCTCAATGTATGTGGACATATCATACACATCAAGATAATTTTTTGCTGCATCCATTATTCTCATCTGTAATTCTTCAAATCTTATCATAGTTCCTCCATATCGGGTTGCCTTTAGTTTATATAACATTATACCATATAACGATAAAATTCTTTGAAAGGGAGGATTTAGTATGAAGACTGGATACTTTATTACAGGCACAGATACTGGAGTTGGAAAAACTATTGTTGCAGCAGCAATACTGAGGAGTTTTATAAAAAAGGGACTAAAAGTAGGTGCAATGAAAGTTATTGAAACAGGGTGCCTTAACAAAGATGGAATACTGCTACCAAGTGATGGAATGCTTTTAAGAGACATGGCTGAGATGAATGACTCTGTTGATTTAATAACGCCTGTAAAAATGGAGAATCCATTGAGCCCCCTTGTGGCATCAAGGCTTGAAAATAAAGAAGTTGACATTGATAAAATCTTTAAATCCTTTGAGACACTTAAGAAAAAGTATGACTATCTTCTCATTGAAGGTGTAGGTGGATTAATGGTTCCTCTTATCAAAGAAGAAAAAAAGAAAACAAATTTTTATTTTGTCAGGGATTTAATTAAGGATATGGAATTACCTGTGATAATAGTAACGAGACCAACTCTTGGCACAATTAATCATACACTTCTTACACTTGAGGCATTGAAAAATAAAAAAATTTCTGTAAAGGGTTATATTATTAATTTTTCTGAGCCTGCAAAAAATGATATTGCTGAAAAAACAAATCCTCAGGTTTTAAAAGAATTGCTTGATATACCCTGTCTTGGAGTATTTCCATACTTATCTGAACTAAATAAAGACAGAATAGGCGAAACAGCCCTAAAAAGTCTTGATATTGAAGCATTAATTCATGGATAGATTTTTACAGGATTATTATTTTCATCAAGGATTACAATCTTGGGCTTGTGTAAAGGAATTTCATTTTCCGTAAGATAACCATAGGAAAAAATAACAATTCTGTCTCCTACCTGAGCCTTTTTGGCAGCTGGTCCATTAAGTCCTATTATTTTTGAGCCTTTTGGAGCAGGAATAACATAGGTATCGAATCTTTCTCCATTATTCATATTGCTTATCCACACCCTTTCATAAGGCAGTATTCCAGCAATCTCAATCAGCTCAGCATCAATACTTATTGAGCCTTCATAAAATAAATTAGTTTCTGTTACCTTTGCCAAATGCAGTTTTGCTCTTAAAAAACTTCTCAGCATTTGTTTTATTTTATCATTTATTCTATTATTTTGGGGACTTTAAAAAATTTCTCTGTAGCCTGGGGTGCATTTTTTAATGCTTCCTGTCTCGGTAAAGACTCCTTAACAACATCTTCTCTAAATACATTATTAAGCTCAATAACATAGGATGTAGGCTCTATGTTGGTTGTATCAATCTCATTTAATTTTTCAACATACTCAAGAATGCGGCTTAATTGATCCTGATAAAGCTCTATTTCTTTCTCATCAAGTTCAAGCCTGCTTAGCATTGCAATATGCTTTACCTCTTGTTTTGATATTTTCATTTTTACACCCTCTCTAAGTTTACAATTTTTGGAGCTAATTTTTTAACTCCTATACCTGGAAAGTTAACAACCACCTTTAAATCATCTCCCTCTCCATAACAGTCTCTTACAACTCCAACTCCCCATGTGGGATGCTTTACTTTACATCCTATCACAAATGGATGCTTAACCCTGGGTTTGTCTGATTCCTTTTTGTCTGGAGTAAAAGTGGAATAATCCTTTCTGATGCATGTGCAGTATTCAGGCGGAATGTCTTTGATAAAGCTTGAAGGTTCCTGTTTCTGAACTTTTGAATAAAGCTTTCTCTGCCTTACACTTGTAATATATAAAAGATTTTTGGCTCTTGTCATCCCCACATAAAAAAGCCTTCTTTCTTCCTGCAATTCCACCGGATCTTCAAGCGCCTTAAAGTAAGGTAAAACTCCCTCTTCACAGCCTGCGATGAAAACCACTGGAAACTCAAGCCCCTTAGCAGCATGAAGGGTAAGTAGGCTGACTCCGTTTTTCCTGCTTTCCCATGTATCCACGCTTGAAAGAAGAGCAACTTTATCAAGAAACTCTCTTACAGATACTTTTTCAGCAGAGCTGAGAAGTTCTAAAACATTCTGAATTCTATCCTCTTCAATTTCCTCAAGATATCCAGTAAGATTCAATATATCCCTTATCATGGATGCAGCATCCTGATACTCTTTCTCAGAAAGTTTATCTATAATATTGGTAAATGATAAAAGAGTTTCTTTTAAATTATCTGAAACAGTATTGTCTTTTATTATCTTTTTTATCGCTTCATAGTTTGATATCATGTGTTTTTTAGCCTCATTTTCAATTTTTGACAAAGCAGCAGCTCCAATTCCTCTTGGAGGATTATTGATTATTCTCATAAGACTTAAATTGTCTTCTTTGTTTAAAATAAATCGCATATAAGCAAGCACATCTTTTATTTCTTTACGGTGGTAAAAGCTTACTCCACTTATTACCTGATAGGGTATTTCTTCCATTCGCAAAGCTTCTTCCAGTGCTCTTGCCTGAAGAACCAATCTATAAAGAATGGCAAAATCTCTAAATTCGTAATCACCTTTTAAATAAAGCTCTTTTATGTTTTTTGCTATATATTTTGCTTCTTCCTCTTCATTGCTTAATTGACAGTAAAAAATTTTTTCTCCCCAATCTCTTTCTGTCCAGAGAGTTTTTGATTTTCTCATTGGATTTTTTGAAATCATAGCAGTGGAAGCAAGAATTATATGCTTTGTAGAACGATAGTTTTGTTCCAGTTTAACTACTTTTGTCTTTGGAAAGTCTTTTTCAAAGTTAAGGATGTTATAAACATTTGCTCCTCTGAATTTGTAAATACTCTGGTCATCATCTCCAACAGCGCAGATATTTCCATGATACTTGCAAAGAAGTTGTAACAGTTCATATTGAGATTTATTGGTATCCTGAAATTCATCCACAAGTATATATCTGAATTGTTCAGAGTATCGCCTGAGTAAATCTTCATTTTCTCTTAATAACTTTATTACGCAAAGAATTAAATCATCAAAATCCAGAGCATTGCATTTTTGAAGTTCTGTCTGGTATCGCATATATATCCTGCCAAGCCTTTCTTCAAGCTCATAACCTTCAATATTTGAAATGTAATCTTCAGGAGTAACCAGATTTGACTTCAAGTTACTTATTTTGTTTACAACACATTTGCATAAAGCTTCATGCATATTCAGGTCTTTTAAGATTCTCTTTATCAGCCCTGCCTGGTCATCTTCGTCATAAATAATAAAGTCTTTTTTGTAACCAATTCTTTCAATGTGAGCCCGGAGTATCCTTACACACAGAGAATGAAATGTTCCTATCCAGGGATTTTTGAGGGTGCCTTTACAGATTTTAAAGATTCTTTCCTTCATTTCATCAGCTGCCTTGTTAGTAAAAGTTACAGTGAATATGGAAGATGGATGCAGTCCCATAGCTTCTTTAAGATACGCATACTTATAAGTAATCACCCTTGTTTTACCACTTCCTGCTCCTGCAAGAACAAGAAGCGGACCTTCACAGTAAAGAACTGCTTCCTGCTGTGCCGGATTTAATTCCGACAGGGGGAAATCTTTCATGGCTATACCCCTCTTATTTTATTTTTTTTATAAAACTATTCAACGGTAACACTCTTTGCAAGATTTCTCGGTTGATCCACATCACATCCTCTTAAAACTGCCACATGATAAGCAAGTAACTGAAGAGGAATGCTGAAAAGCACTGTGTTGAGATAGGTATGTATTCCCTCCACATAAATAAATCTATCGGACAACTTTTTGAGTTTTTCCTTCTTACTGTCTGAAATAGTAATTATAAAGCCATCTCTTGCCTTTATTTCCTCCATGTTGGACAGGGTCTTGTCAAGATAAAAATCATCTGAAACAATGAAAACTACAGGGAATCCTTCCTCTACAAGGGCAATGGGTCCATGTTTCATCTCGCCAGCAGCATATCCTTCTGCATGAATATAGGATATTTCTTTGAGTTTGAGCGCACCTTCAAGCGCAACAGGATAGCAGAGTCCTCTACCAAGATAGAGAAAATTTGGTTTTCTGTAAACTTCTTTTGCAAGTTGTTGAATCTTATTTTCAAGCTTTAAAGCCTCTTCAGCCATTCGTGGAAGCATGAGAAGATTCCTTAAAAAACTTATGTAACTTTGCTCTACAAGTAATCCCTTTGCCTTTGCCAAAGCAAGAGTAAGAAGATAAAGGGCTACAATCTGAGTGGTAAAAGCCTTTGTTGAGGCAACTCCTATCTCCGGACCTGAGTGGGTATAAAAAACTCCGTCTGCTTCTCTTGATGCTGTGCTTCCTACTACATTGCATATAGCGAGAGTTTTTACTCCTGATTTTTTAGCAAATCTCAAGGCTGCAAGAGTGTCTGCTGTTTCTCCAGACTGGGTTATTGCTATAAATAGAGAGTCTTGCTCAAAGGGAACATTTCTATATCTGAATTCAGAAGCAATATCTGTCTCCACAGGTGTTTTTGCAATATTTTCAATCATATATTTACCAATCAGACAAGCATGGTAGGATGTGCCACAGGCAACAAGATATATTTTTCTTGTAAGAGCAAGCTCTTCAAATCTTATTCCAAGCTCCTTATAAACTACCTCTGAACCATCGGGTAAAACCCTCCCTCTTATTGTATCTGCAATAGCTCTCGGTTGTTCATGTATTTCCTTGAGCATAAAATGCTTGTATCCGCCCTTTTCAGCCATTGAGGCTGTCCATGTAATGGTCTGTATTTTCTTTTTCCTTTCTTTACCATTTATATCAAATACTTCAAAATTATCCTTTCTGAGGACAATCATTTCACCATCATCAAGAAAGATTACTCTGTTACAGTAATTGAGAAATGCCGAGACATCAGAGGCAATGAACTTTTCATTATCCATAATTCCAGCAACAAGAGGGCTTTCCATTCTTACGCCAATTATTTTATCAGGCTCTTTATCTTCAATTATTACAAGAGCATAGGAACCTTTGAGCATTTTAACTGCCTGTTTTACTGCTTCCTCAAGATTAAAATTAGCTCTGTACTTGTTTATGAGATGAGCAATTACTTCTGTATCAGTCTCAGAGATGAATTTATAGCCTTCCCGTTTTAATTCATCTTTCAATGTAGCATAGTTTTCAATAATACCGTTATGAACAAGAGCAATTCCGCCAGAGCAATGGGGATGAGCATTTAAACTTGATGGTTTACCATGAGTTGCCCATCTTGTGTGTCCTATTGCCAGAAAGAGTTGTGAACTCAAAAGTTCAGGATTCTGTGTTTTAATAAGTTGTTCCAGATCTTTAATCTTTCCTTCGCATTTTACAGTTTTAATTCTACTATCAGATAAACAGGCTATTCCAGCTGAGTCATATCCTCTGTATTCAAGCCTTCTTAACCCATCAAGCACTATCTGGACAGCATTTTTATCACCTATATATCCAATAATGCCACACATTATTTTTTCTCCCGCTTTTTCTTTGCCCAGCCTTCAATGTTTCTCTGGGGAGTTCTGCTGATTGCAAGTGAGTCCTCAGGGACATTCTTTGTAATTGTAGAACCTGCACCTATGTATGCACCTTTGCCAACTTTTACAGGAGCTACAAGCTGCGTATCACTTCCTATGAAAACATTGTCTTCAATTATTGTTTTATGCTTCCTTTTACCATCATAATTACATGTTATTGTTCCTGCTCCTATATTTACATTTTCACCAATTTCAGAGTCTCCGAGATAGCTTAAATGTGCTGCTTTTGTTCTATCTCCAATTACTGATTTTTTAACCTCTACAAAGTTGCCAATTCTGCATTCCTTGCCAATAACACTTTCAGGTCTTAGATGGGCAAAAGGACCAATCTTTGAACCTGCTTTTACATGAGAGCTTTCAATCACTGTGCAGTCTTTTATTAGAACATTGTCTTCAATTATGCTGTCACGAATTCTTGTTCCCTGATAAATAACACAGTTTCGTCCAATTGTGGTGTCTCCTTCAAGAAAAACATCTGGGTAAATTATTGTGTCCTGTCCAATTTTTACAGATGGAGAAATCCATACAGAGCCTGGATCATAAAAAGTAACTCCTTCATTCATCCACTCTTTAACAACTCTGTCTCTTAGATATTTCATAGCAAGAGCAAGTTCTTCACGATTGTTTATTCCAATTAATTCATCCTCTTGTGCCAGTGCATAGGCATCAACTTTATATCCTTTAGATATGGCTATTTCCACAATATCTGTTAAATAAAATTCACCTTTGCGAGGATTTATTTTAATCTCTTTAACAAGCTCCAGAACTTCTTTTTTTACCAAATAAACCCCGCTGTTAGCCTCACCTGATTCAGAACCAGTGTAATCTGTAATTTCAACTATTTTTTCAACATCTCCTTTAGAGTTTCTCAAAATTCTTCCATAAGAATGCTCACGGCCTGGATAAAAAGAAAGAATTGCCAAATCCTGAGCTTTCTCGTCAAAAATTTTTAAAAAATTTAAAAGGGTGTCCTTTTTTATCAAAGGGGTATCACCATTAAGAATAAGTATTTTTTCATTTTTTATGTAAGGCAAAGCAGAATATAAAGCATTGGCTGTGCCCTTTGGTTCGTTCTGAAAAACAATTTTAATAGCTTTAGAGTTAAGATATTGTATCACTTCAGTTAAAGATGGATTGACGACGACAAGTATACTTGCAGGTTTTAGACTCTGAGCACATTCTATAACATAATCTATAATTGGTTTATCAAAGATCCTGTGAAGCACTTTTGGCAGCGTGGATTTCATCCTTGTCCCCATTCCTGCTGCCAGAATTACCACATCCATTATTTATCACCTCTTATTATCTGTGGTGCTGCTATTCCACCTGAAAGAATTATCTTTACTCCTTCCTGAACTGGAATATTTGTATGAATTACACTTTCAGGCTCAAAAAGCACAACTTCTCCAAGATAGAGATTATTCGTTGGTATGTAAACTGCGATAAGCTTTTTTTCCATATCCCCTTCTTTTAAAAAACACTCCTTTGTCTGAAATCCGAACATGAAACTGTCCTTTCTTGGATATTCAACAATTACAAACTTCTGAAAAGAAGTTTTATTTTCAGGAGAGAAAGCATCAATTAACTGTTTCAGTGAAGAATAAAGGCTTTTAAAAATGGGAATTTTAAGAAAGAGCAATTTTTCAATCTGGTCTAAAAGCTTTTTCCCAAAAACATTGGTTGATACAACTCCTACAAAAAATACAATTATCAATGCTGTTATAAATCCTAATCCTGCAATGTGTCTGCCAAAAATATAGTCATAGATTGGACCTAAAAGACCATCTATGATTTTAAAAATTTGAATTAAGATAAAGATGCTTATTGCTACAGGAATTGTTACTATTAGACCGGCAATAAATTTTCTTTTAAAAGTAAGTCTAATAGATGGTTCCATGCTATGCTTCTGCCTTGCTCATTGCCTCATCTGGAATATCAAAGTTTGCATAAACATTTTGCACATCGTCATGGTCCTCTAAGGCATCCATGAGTTTCAGCATTTTTTCTGCATCTTCTCCTTCTACAGGAACATAATTTTTAGGTAACATCGTGACCTCTGCCAGAGAGACATTTATACCAGCGTTCTCAAGAGCCTCCTTTACATCTTTTAATTTTTCAGGTGAAACAATAATTTCATAACTGTCCTCTTTTGGATCATTTTTCACATCTTCAACACCTGCCTCCAGTGCAACTGAAAGAAGTGTGTCTTCATCAACTGTGTTTTTATCAACAAGAATGTATCCTTTTTTCTCAAAAATCCATGAGACACATCCTGACTCACCAAGACTTCCACCATGCTTTGAAAGAAGATGTCTTATCTCAGATACAGTCCTGTTTTTATTATCGGTCATTGCTTCAATTAAAAGTGCCACTCCTCCAGGACCATAGCCTTCATATACAACTTCCTCATATGCTGTTCCAGCAAGCTCGCCTGTTCCCTTCATTATTGCTCTTTTGATGTTATCCATAGGCATGTTTACTTCTCTTGCCTTTTCAATGGCTACTCTCAGTCTGGGATTTTTTTCAGGATCTCCACCGCCAAGACGGGCTGCTACTGATATTTCTTTTACAAGCTTTGTAAAAATTTTTCCTTTTCTTGCATCAACCTGAGCTTTTTTATGTTTGATTTGTGCCCATTTGGAATGACCTGCCACAATAACCTCCCCGAGAAGGATGGAATATTTTTAATAATAATAAGATTTTTCCTTTTATGTCAAATTGTTACTTCTTCCAGAACATTCAAAGCATCAATAAATAAAGAATTTTTAATACCTCCAACTGTAAGCTCCTTAATAAATAAACTTCTTTGCGCTTTTATAAATTCAGATTTATCCATTGAAGCAATACGACATATTTCATCAATAAACTCAGGAATAATAGGAACTTCAAAAAAACCATTCTGCGAATGCACGAATTTTTTAAAAAAGAGATTGTCTTCAAATTTCAGGAAAATCCTCTCCATTAGCTCTCTTTGAAAGAGAAAATTTTCAAAATGTTTATAAAAATTTTCTTTCAGTTCCTTATCTACAAATTCACCGTCCCATACTACCATAGCATCTTCATGAAATCCTTTACATGCTTTGAAAGCTCCTCTTCTTCTTTCTGTTATTACAAGATCCTGTAGCTCCTCTGGAAAAGTTACTGAAAATGGAATAACACTGCATTGAAGAGGTTTTGATTTGCCGTGCAGTGAACATAAAGAATTTTTAAGCATTCTACATCTTTTTTTTAGACGATTCCCAGCTATGAAGTCTCCGATTATGTAAGAAGTTTTGTATACAATTGCAAAATTTTTTATATAATTTTCATGAACTGAATTAAAGGGATAGATTTTTCTGAATCCGACTGTAATTGGGAAAAATCTGTAAAACCTGTCAATCTCTCTTAAAGTAACAATGGTTGCTCCTCCACAACAAACAGAGGAGCATTGAATTATGCATTGAAATCTAATCTGTTTTTTCACTTTATGAACTGCATTACATCATCCCTTAATACCACTGCTTCTAAATTTGCAGGAAATCCACATTCTTCAAGAAATTTTAATATATTTTCTCTTCCACCTTCCTGCCTGTCAACAAGAACAACAACCTTTTTTACAAAAATTCCTGCCTCCTTAAGGCGAGTTATTGCCTGAATTGTTGAGCTTCCCGTTGTAATAACATCATCCACAACTACCACGCTATCACCTTCCTTAATATTTCCTTCAATCCATTGCATTGTGCCATGTTCCTTTGCTTTTTTTCTCACAACGAATGCTTCTACTGGGTTACTTCTTAGATAGGATGTATAGGCTACAGCAGTAGCAATTGGGTCAGCTCCAAGAGTAAGGCCTCCGATGCCTTTTACATTCAGATCAGCAATCATGTCATAGATAATGTTGCCTATCAAATACATTCCTTCTGGAGAAAGGGTTACTGCTTTACAGTTAAAGTAATAATTACTCAGTCCTCCAGAGGTAAGCCGAAATATGGGAGTTTTAGAGTATTTAAATGCCTTTTCGTAAATAAGCTTAATGAGTTTTTCTCTCATGATTTTCAGTTTCAGCCTCCAGTAGTTTTATTACGGTTTTTTTAAACTCTCCTATAACTTCCAGATTTTTTGTAAATTCATAAACTTTTTTAAAATCTACCTGTTTATAACGATGTATGAGCAAATTTCTAAAACGAGCCATGCTTGAAAGCGCTTCAGATATGTTTTGGCTGAATATTCCTTTTTCTTTGAGAATTTCAAAACATTCTGCATAGGTTGAAGGAGTAAGTTTAAATTTTTTAACTGCGAAGTGATAACATATATCAATTACAGCTTCTGCAAGAATAATAAAACTTGCATATGCAATGTATCTGTAGTCAGGATTGTTTAAAAATTCTTCTAAATGCATTCTTTTGATTCTTTCAAGCTGTCCTAAAGCTTCATCAATCTCTTTAAAATTCAGCATTATTCTTTCTGGATTAAGCACCTGAAGCTAAGACCTCCTTTAGATGTCTCATCCAGTAAGGATAAAAATCTGCATAGGATTTAAGAGTATAAATTAAAAAATCTTCCCATAATTCTTCATTTTTTACAATTATAAGCTTGCCTTTCACTACATTGTAAGCAAAAATAACATCAGCATCATTTAAAACTTTGCAGTCAACAGGATACTTTATTTTTTTTTCTATCTTATCAGGTAAGGCAATCTCGTAATACTGCCAGTTGCTTTCTTTAAAATTTTCAACATAAACAGCAATATCAATATCTCTGAAAGGAGCATCTTCAACAAAAGAGCCAAATAAATAGGCAAAAGCTATTGTTTCCTCTTTTTCAAGCTCAACTTTTATTAAATCAACTATTTTTACTTTTGCATCCTGACAAAGCGTGTATAATTTTATTTCTTCTCTAATAGGTTCTCTCCTGCTTTTCAGATTCACATATTTCCTTTACTGTATCTTTAACAAGTTTTCCATTTTCCCAGACTTTTTCCGATATTTTTCTGCATTTTGTATAAGGGTCCTTATAGTAGTAATCACTTACTGGCTCTGCTTTGTATAGTCCTCTTCCATCTTCAGTTCTATACTCAACAGGTTTCCCGCTCTGATATGCTTCTTTTGAACCTCTTGTAGAAATATCAGCAATTGTGGCACCAAAAACTGCTCCAAGAGCTGCTCCAATAACACCACCACGCCATGGATTTTTTTTGTCAAGAAGAGCTCCTGCAACTCCACCAACAACAGCACCAGCTCCTGCACCTTCATAGTGCTGTTGCCCGAGTTGCCCGCATGCAACAGTAAAAAGCATCAATGCTGCTAATACCAAAGCCACTGCTTTCATAGTTCAACCTCCTCTTTTCTTTTATTCTACATCAAAATCCTGAAAAATTACTCTATTTCTTCCTTGCTGCTTTGCTTTATAAAGAGCAATATCTGCTTTTTGAATTATTTCATCAATTGAACATCTTTGTTCTGCATAATATGTTGTGAATCCTGTGCTTATTGTTACTTTAATCTTTTCTCCCTTAAATGTATAAAAATCATTTTTTTCAACTGTTTGTCTAAAAGCCTCTAAGATATCCTTTGCAGTCATCTCATCAGTGCTTGGCAGAAGAACGCAGAATTCTTCACCTCCATATCTTCCTATCAATGCCCTTTCAGGCATACTTTGATGAGCAAGATGTATTAGCTCCATTAAAACTTTGTCACCTGTTTGATGCCCGTAGGTATCATTTATTTTTTTAAAAAAGTCTATATCAAACATTGCCACAGTTAAAGGCTCTTTATAAAGATTGCACCAATGAATCTCCTCATTCATTCTTTCTATTAAAAAGCCTCTTTGATAAGCTCCTGTTAATGGATCTCTTGTTAAGAGACTTTTAAACTCTTTTTTAAGTCCCACAATTTCTTCTGCCTTATTTATTTTCATTAAAATCTCGCATTTTAACAATGGCTCTATAACATAATCAAAAATTTCAAAATTGCACAATTTTTCAATAAGTTTTCCTTCTTTTCTCTTAAATATCAAGATTAAAGGAATTTCTCTTAGAGAAGGTGCACGGGTGATTTTTTCTAATAACTTCCAGCATGCTTTTCCGCAAAAATCAATAATAATTATGTCAGGCTCAATTTTGTAAATCCTTTCTACTGTTTCATTGTCAATGGGAGAAATGGAAAGATCTTTAAATTCTTTATTTAAAAAATCAGACAATTTTTTTAATAATTTTTTTCTATTTGAACAAATACACAGCATCATGAGTTTATCATATCAACAATCATTCTCTGAGGAAAATTACTGTGTGTAATGGCTCTTCCAATCACAATGTAGTCTGCACCTTCAGAGAAGGCTTCGTGAGCAGTGGCAACTACTTTTTGATCATGAAAATTAGAATTTTTCAGTCTTATTCCTGGAGTTACAACTATAAAGCCTTGTCCACACACCTGCTTAATTGTTTTTACTGAAGAAACTGCAGAGACAACTCCATCTAATTCTACCTGTTTTGCCTTTAAGGCTAAATTTTTAACTAAGGATTCTCGAGAAATTGGAAAAGATAGAGCTTCAACCAGATCCTTTTCATCAAGACTTGTTAAAACAGTAACTGCCAAAATCTTGGGAGGCGGAATATTTTCTTTGTAAGAGTATTCCTTTACAGCCAGGGCTGCTTTCTTCATCATTTCAGTTCCACCTAAAGCATGAACTGTAAGCATATCAATTTCATATTGAAGCACAGACTGCACAGCTTTGTAAACCGTATTTGGAATGTCATGAAATTTAAGATCAAGAAAAATTTTTTTACCTTTGTTTTTAAGAATTTTTAAAATCTCATGTCCTTCGCTTAGAAAAAGCTCAAGTCCAACTTTATAAAAATTAATGACTCCTTCAAGTTGATCAACTATCCGTAAGGCATCTTCTTTTTTCGAAAAATCAAGAGCAACTATTATACGGGATGGGTCAATCATATCTTTGGTAAAACTATGCCCTGTTGAGCTTGGTACTTACCTTTTCTATCAGAATAGGAGATCTCGCATTCTTCCTCTGCTTTTAAGAATATGAGCTGAGCAATGCCTTCATTTGCATAGATTTTTGCTGGAAGTGGCGTGGTATTTGATATCTCTATTGTTAAGTAACCCTCCCACATCGGCTCAAGAGGAGTCACATTTACGATTATTCCGCATCTTGCATAGGTTGATTTTCCAATGCATATGACGAGCACATCTCTTGGAATCCTAAAATACTCAACAGAACGGGCAAGGGCAAAAGAGTTTGGTGGAATAATGCATACATCACCCTTAAATTCAACAAAACTTTTAGGATCAAAGTTCTTAGGGTCAACCACTGTATTGTTTATGTTGGTAAAAATCTTGAATTCATCAGCAACTCTCATGTCATAACCATAGGAACTCACTCCATAAGATATGACACCTTCTCTTACAAGACCTTCCTCAAAGGGCTCAATCATTCCCTTGCGAGCCATTTCTTTTATCCATTTGTCATTTCTGACCATAGGCTTTACTCCTTTCCATCAAGAATGTTTCTGATTCTAAACAAAATTTCCTCTGGAAAAATTGTTTTTTCCATTGTAATCACATCTTTTAACTGAACAGGATGTCCACTCATTATAATAACCTTTGCATCTGGCTTTATTTTCTTGAGCTGGTTCATAACTTCTATTCCTGAGATTCCTGGCATAACAAGATCTATGAGTGAAAGAGCTATCTGATTTTTATTTTTTTCAAATATTTCCAAAACCTCATCTCCATTTTTAGCTTCATAAACACTGTAACCGTATTCTTTAAGAAAAGAAGAAATAAAACCTCTTGTGTGTTCATCGTCATCAACAACAAGAATTGTCTCTGTTCCTTTTAATGCATTTTTATCAATTAAATGTTTCATTTTTCTTTCTTTTACAGGCAGATATATCTTAAATGTTGTTCCTTTTTTAGGTTCACTGTAAACATGAATGTGTCCATCATACTGCCTTACAAGTCCAAAAACTGTAGAAAGACCTAATCCTGTTCCCTTACCCTTTGGCTTTGTTGTGAAAAATGGTTCAAATATTCTTTGCTTTGTTTGCTCATCCATTCCTATTCCTGTATCTGATACACAAATAACAATATAGTTACCGGGCTTCACAAGAGGATGTGTATATGAATACTCAACATCAACAGAAATCTCTTTTAAACCAATTGAAAGCTCTCCTCCTTCTGGCATAGCATCACGGGCGTTTGTAACAAGATTCATAAGAATTATCTCAAGATGGGAAGGATCTATTTTATAAAAAATTTCTTCTTCTGGAAGATTAAGTTTAAACTCAATGTCTTTTCCAATAATAGTTTTTACAAACTCTGAAAAATCTTTTAGATATTTATTTAAGTTTACTTCCTGAGGCTCTCCGAATTCCTCTTTTCTGCTAAATACAAGCAGTTTCTTTGCCAAATCTCTTGCTCTTTCTCCAGCATCAATAATTTTTTCAACAAAGTTTCTAAGTTGTGGTTCTTCAATTTTTGTATAAAGAAGTCCAGCAAATCCTATTATTCCAGTAAGAATGTTGTTAAACTCATGGGCAACTCTTCCTGAAAGCATTCCTAAAGACTCCATTTTTTGAGAGTGAATAAGTTGTTGCTGTATCTTTTTTCTCTCTGAAATATCAATTATAGAGACTATTGATTTTTTTGTATAAGGAACCATCCCAACATTCACACAAACATCTTTGATCTTTCCATTTCTGTCCTTAAGCTTTGATTCATACTGTCTTGGAGCAAGAGATGGAGAAATTCTTCTTAGTTTGTGATACTCTATCATTTTGTCAAGCATCTCTTCAGAGAAAAATTCTGTCCACTTCATCTTACCTTCAATTTCTTCTTTTTTGTATCCTGTTAAAGCCTCAAACTCAGAATTTGTGTATTCAATTGTCATGTCTTCTTCAACAACTATAATTGCAATCCCAATTGATGAAAGGATAGTTCTTTCCCGTTCATAGAGCTGCAAAATTTCTTCATGTTGCTCTTTAATTTTATTTATGTATTCAACAAATCTGTCTCTCTGTTTATTTATCAGATGTCCGAGCATTCTTAAAATTTCTATTTGATAGTCCTCTGAAGCAGTTGCTGTGAAGTCTCCTTCATATAGTCTTTTTAAAACATCAAAATGCTCACATATTCCAATTGCAAGCTCATGAGTAAGGGAAATCATAGCAGAAACTTCTTCTGAAACTTTATTTATAGAATTAATCAATCTCTGAACAGCATAACGCTCAAACTCTAAATCTATTTTTTGTGATGGATCTCCCTGAGAAATTCTTTCTAAGACATCACTGCAAAGATGAAGAACTTCGCTTAAAGCATATCTATGTTCGCAAAAAGGATTGTCGCATCTGAGATATCCACCATAAGGACAGGGATGCTCTTGCATTATTAAATCCTTATTGTAACCTTTAGTTTGTTTCC
Source organism: Thermodesulfovibrio sp. (assembly GCF_049969575.1). NCBI lineage: Bacteria > Pseudomonadati > Nitrospirota > Thermodesulfovibrionia > Thermodesulfovibrionales > Thermodesulfovibrionaceae > Thermodesulfovibrio > Thermodesulfovibrio sp. The sequence goes on from NZ_JBMFOO010000007.1 coordinate 18,387, forward strand.
GAATTTTTCTATGTTAAGGATTGTTTTACCAAGTTTTAAAGCCCATGCTTTTATATCTTTTTCAAATGTAGGACAGTCTCCTATAACTTCTATAACTTCGCCTTTTTTAAATTCTGGATAAATAGCACTGAGTTTTAGAACAGGAATAGGACATCTTAATCCTGAAAAATCTAAGCTTCTGTCTGCCAATTTTTTTCCTGTTCCTCCATTTCCCTGAATATCTTTTCAAAAATTTTCAATGCTTCTTCTGCCTCTGCTGGCTCCATTTTATTTATTGCAAATCCTGCATGAACAAGAACATATTCACCAATCTTTGGTTCCTCAGGAAGCAACATTAAACTAACTTGCTTTCTTAACCCCATTACATCAACAGTTGCCATATAGCCGTCAATTTCTACTATTTTTGATGGGACTGCAAGACACATTTTATCCCCCAGCTGCCTAAAATTTTTAAAACTTCATCAATTAATTCATTTATTTTACCAGCTAATGTCTCTGAAAGGTCAAGTCCAATATCAATTATCTCAGGCTGGATGCCAACTAACACAACCTCCTCAGGCATAAAATCCATCAATCTTGCAACTTCTAAGAGATCCTGAATACCTACATGATGTAAAGAAAGCTTTGTTTTTAAATAGGGAGGAATTTCTTCTCCCTTTAAAACGCCTATGTATCCAGGTTCTTTATGAAAATCAACTATGTCTATCAGAATAATTTTTTTATATTTTTCAATGTATGGAAGCAGTTCAAGTCCCAGTGTACCACCATCAATGAGCTCAATGTCTGGTTCAAACTTATAATTTTTCCTCAGTATCTCAACAACTTTTGGACCTACTCCCTCATCCATTAAAAGAATATTTCCTACTCCAATTACACCGATATCCATCTTACTGTCCTCAATAAAAAGCCCTCCCCGCAGGGAGGGCTGGTATTTTTTTGGTTAAAAAGCTTTCTCTATTCTTCTTTGATCTCAATCATATGCATACCACATGCCATACATGGATCATAGGAGTGAATTGTTCTTAAAAGTTCAAGTGGAAGCTTTGAATCAGCAACAGGTGTTCCAACAAGGGCTTCTTCCACAGGACCACGCTGGCCTTTGTTATCCCTGGGCGATAAATTCCATGTGGACGGAACAACCATCTGATAATTAGCAATCTTTCCATCTTTTATTACAACAAAGTGAGCAAGAGCTCCACGAGGTGCATCATGGAATCCAACACCTTTGCACTCTTTGGGCCATGTCTTAGGATTCCATTTATCAGTATCAGCAATCTTTGTGTCTCCTTTTTTCATATTAGCAGCAAGCTCCATTATGTAGTCCTTTGTTTTTCTTGCCATTAGAAGTGTCTCAATTCCTCTTGCAGCAGTTCTTCCAAGTGTTGAGAACAATGCTTCAGGCCCTACTCCAAGTTTCTTTAAAACCATATCAACAACTTCTTTTACATCCTTGTGTCCAAGCCCGTAAGCAACGAGCATTCTTGCAAGAGGTCCTACCTCCATTGGAAGATCTTCATATCTGATTGCTTTACCCCAGCTGTATTTTCCTTCAACATTAAGATACTCATAAGGTGGCTTTGGTCCTGTATAGTTTGGAATTGTCTCACCTTCCCATGGATGAAGTCCTGCATTGTCTCCCTTTGAATACTTATACCATGAATGGGTGATGTATTCTTTAAATTTTTTGTGGTCTAATGGTTCAATTTTTGCTAAATTCTTATTTTTTATAACTCCTCCAGGCAGATACATTTTGCCATTTGCATCTGGCCAGTCTCCACAGGCAAGGAAGTTGTTAAATCCTCCGATTGCTGCCCAATCTTTATAGAAAGATGCAATTGCCAGAAGATCGGGGATGTAGACTTGCTCAACAAATTCAAGAGCCATATCAGCATACTTAAGCATAAATGCAATGCTATCAGCATTAAGTGCATTCTGACTTTCTGGATCAACTGGTGTTGACTGTCCACCAACAACAAATGTCTGTGGATGGGGGTTCTTTGAACCAAGAAGTGCGTGAATTTTGATTATCTCTCTTTGTAAATCAAGTGCTTCAAGATAGTGAGCAACTGCCAAAAGATTTGCTTCTGGTGGAAGTTTGTATGCTGGATGTCCCCAGTATCCATTGCTGAAAATTCCAAGCTGACCTGACTCTACAAAAGCCTTGACTTTATCTTGAATTGCCTTAAAATATGTGGCTGAGTTTTTTGGCCATGAAGATATACTCTTTGCAAGCTCTGAAGTTTTTACAGGATCCGCTTTTAATGCTGATACAACATCAACCCAGTCAAGAGCATGAAGATGATAGAAATGAATTATATGGTCATGAACATTTTGGTTTGCCATTATAATATTTCTTAAGATTCTTGCATTTTCCGGAACTTTTGCTCCTATGGCGTCCTCAACTGCTCTTACAGATGCAATTGCATGAACAGTTGTACAAACACCGCATGCTCTCTGTGTATATGCCCATGCATCTCTTGGATCTTTTCCTTTAAGAATGATTTCCATTCCACGCCACATTGTGCATGAAGAATATGCATCTTTTACTTTTCCACCATTCACGGTGGCTTCAACTCTTAAATGTCCCTCAATCCTTGTTACAGGATCAATGACTAACCTTGCCATACATGCCCCCTTTATAATTTATTCTGTTTTTACTTTATTTATTATACCAGCCATTGCAGCAAGACCAACTGCTTTAGCATAGAAGGTATTTTTTTCTGCTTCTGCATAAAGATTATTATCCCAGAACTTTGGCTCTGAACAACCGATACAAGGATGTCCTGCCATAACAGGCCAGCTTACTCCTTCGTTCCACCTTATTGTTGGACAGTTATGATTTGTAAAAGGACCTTTACAGCCCATTTCAAACAAACACCAACCCTGTCTGTGACCTTTGTCTCCCCATGCTTTTACAAACTCACCTGAATCAAAATGTCCTCTTCTTTCACAATTGTCATGAATAAGCTTTCCATAAGCAAAAAGAGGTCTCTTGAGTTTGTCAACAGCTGGCAGTTTTCCGAATGTGAGGAAGTAAACAACAGTGGCTGTAAAGTTTTCCACATTAAGCGGACATCCTGGCAGATTAATAACTGGTTTGTCTTTAATGATATCCATTACTCCTACAGCACCTGTTGGATTTGGCTTTGCTGCTGGAACACCTCCAAAGCATGCACAGTTTCCAACAGCAATTACTGCCATTGCATCTTTGCATACTTCTTTGATAAGATCAATGGCTGATTTTCCACCAATTGTGCAGTAAACTCCACCATCCTTTAATGGAATCGCACCTTCAACTACAACAAGGTATTTACCTTTGTAGTTCTTAATTGCATCATGCAGTGATTTTTCTGCCTGGAATCCTGCTGCAGCCATGATTGTCTCATGATACTCAAGAGAAATCACATCAAGAACAATCTGTCCAATTGTTGGTTTTGAAGCTCTCAAAATGCTTTCAGAACATCCTGCACAGTCCTGATACTCAAGCCATACTACAACGGGTTTTTGTTTCTTCTCGATTGCTTCTGCAATCTTTGGAACAAAGGAAGAGGAAAGACCTAATACTGCTGCAGTAGAAGCACAAAACTTCAGGAAGTCTCTTCTTGAGACCCCTTTACGCACCAATCCTTCATAGATTGTTTCTCTTTCCATACATGCCCCCCGAAAAATTTTTTCTTGTATAAAAGTCTATATATTTTTTTTTAATTTGTCAAGTAGCCGAATTGCCTCATATAAAAATCTATTCAAAAAAGGTAAAAATTCATTTCGAATAGATTTTTATGTGAGGCAATAAGTCTCCTGAAATTATCATCAGGAAATTATTGTGTTGAGCGAAGTTAGAGATTTTTTGGTAATAGTTCTTAACGATGAGTAAGCCAGAGTAAGTTTTTCTATCAGCCATTTCAAGATTTTTATTTTAATTGAAAAATTAAAAATTATAGTTTAAAATTAAAAAAATTCAGGATTAAAAAATTTAGGAGGGCAAAAGATGCTCAGTTATCAAGACATATTTCTATTTTCAATAATTATAATTGTTCTTTTTGGCTCCTCCAAGCTTCCTGAAATAGGTAAAGGACTCGGAGAAGCCATTAGAGGCTTTAAAAAAGCTGTATCCGATGCTGAAGCATCTAAGGAGGAAGAAAAGACAGTTTCAAAGATTGAAAATAAAAGCTAAGTTAAACTATTTTGCCTTGTTTTGGGTGAAAGTTTAAACAAAACAAACTTTCCTACAAAAATACCAAGAAGTGCTCCTGCCAGAACATCAGAGGGAAAATGTGCAAAATCTTCCACTCTTTCAAAGCCAACCCATGTAGCAAATATATAAAAAAGATATCGAACTTTTGGGTAATAATGAGAAAATACTGATGCAAGCATAAAAGCGAAAGTAGTATGCCCTGAAGGGAAAGAAGAGTATAAATAATTTAAAGAAGGACCTGCAAAAAATGGATCAAAACCAAGTTTTGGTCGTGCTCTTCCTATTAAGTGTTTTATTTGGATAACAATTAAAACACCAGCAATACCGTAAGCCAGGGATCTGCCAATTTCTTTCTTTGCCAGTAAACTGTAGATTGTGAAAATGGAAACTACTAAAAAAGCACCTTTATACACAAAATCCATTACAGCATCCAGTTCCTCTAAAAATTGATAAAAGTTGAAATAACTTTGCTGAAAATTTTTTATAAATAACATTATATCCTTATCAAAAAAAAATATAAATAAGGGAATAAGCAAAACAGACAACCAAAGATTTTTAGCCCGACAATGTAAAAATGGCATAATCTCTATCCTCCTTCAACATGTTTAATCCAGTGCTTTTTAAAAATTCTACATCTTTAACTTGAGATATTACAACTATTCTTAGTTTTTGCTGTAAAGTGTCTTTAATTTTTTCAATCAGTTCTTTTTCAGAGTCAATCTTCAGTATTTTTCTGTCTGAATAAAAAGAAATACTTGGCTTGTTTATTTTGTATGTAATTAAAATATCATTTTTCTGTAGAATCTGTTTAGCATAGATACTATATTTATAAAGCGTTCCCTGCATATATTCATTTATGGCAGGCAAAACTTTTATTGAAGTAGCTAAAATTAAACTGAAACTCAAGCCTGCGAATAACATAAATACTTTTTTCCTTGTTAATAATGCATAGATGCTTATTATGGTAAATAAGCTCATTATCAATATCAGTATAGTAAACCAGCTCATATTAAAATAAGGCAAAATGTTCATCACCTTTGTTTTTGCTACGACTAACAAAACAGCAATTAAAATTGAAAAAATTACACAAAAAATATAAGAGATTTTTGAAAAATTTTTATCAATCTCAATCATACCACAGGAAATTAATATTGAGAAAGCAGGAACAGCAGGCAAAATATAATTTGGAAGTTTTGTTGTTGAAAAGGAAAAAAATAAAAAGATAAAACCTGACCAAACTAAAGAAAACTGCACAAGACTGTCTTTTTTTAAATTTTTAAAAGCCTTTATAACAAAAGAAATCCAGGGAAACATTCCGATTATTAAAACAGGTACAAAATAATAAATCGGGCCTCTATGTCCGGATATAACTCCAGTGTACCGCATAAAATGATGCTTTATAAAAAATTGCTCAATAAATTCTTTACCATTTATCAGGATTTGAGCAACGTACCACGGCATTGATATTAAAAGAAAAAGCAAAATCGCACGAAAGTTGTAAAGCTCCTTTAATCCTTTAAAGCTCTTTTTAATGCATAAATAAACTGAAGCGATACCGAGGGGAAAAACTATGCCAATTAATCCTTTTGTAAGAAAAGCAAGGGCAGAAAAAATATAAAATCCGTAAATAAAATTTTTATTCCTGTGAACAGAGAGATAAAAACACATAAGAGTCAGACTGATAAACAAAGTTAAAACCATATCTGTCACTGCTGCATGAGTGTAAACAAAGTAATAAAGAGAAAAAGCAAAAGACACAAGAGCATAAAAAGCCTGTTTGTCATCTTTCAATATACTTAAGAAAAAATAAAGAACAATACACAAAGTAAATCCAGATAAAGCTGAAGGAAATCTTGCAGCAAATTCATTAATTCCGAATATGTTATAAGAAAAAGCCATCAACCAGTAAAAAAGAATTGGTTTGTCATATCTTGGTTCACCATTGTATTTAGGAGTTATCCAGTTTCCGCTCTGAAGCATTTCTTTTGTTGCCTGAGCAAACACTGCTTCATCAACATCAAAAAGTGTTACAGAACCAAGTCTGAACATGGATATAAATAAAATTATTGCAAAAAGAACTTTAAAAACAATTTTATTCATCTTGCCATTTTAAAAATAAAACTCCTAAAGGAGGTAAAGTTAAATTTAAAGAGTAAGGTCTTCCATGTATAGAGAGGTTTTCAGTCATCAATCCTCCCATGTTGCCACAATTGCTTCCTCCATAAAGCTCTGAATCAGTATTTAAAACCTCCTTCCAGTAACCCCTAAAAGGAACTCCTATTCTGTAATTAAATCTCGGAACTGGCGTAAAATTGCATACTACACAGATTAGTTGTTTTGGGTCCCTTCCTTTCCTTAGAAAACTTATTATACTTTGCTCTGCATCAGTAAAATCAATCCATTCAAAACCTGATGGATCAAAGTCAAGCTCATGAAGGGCTGGTTCATTTTTATAAAGATTGTTTAAATCCTTTACCAATCTTTGAATTCCTTGATGCTGAGGATATTCAAGAAGATGCCAATGTAAGCTTTCTTCATGATACCACTCATTGCATTGGGCAAACTCTCCTCCCATAAAAATAAGTTTTTTACCTGGATGGGCATACATGTATCCAAAAAGAAGTCTCAGATTAGCGAATTTTTGCCAGTTGTCTCCAGGCATTTTATTTAAAAGAGAGCCTTTACCATAAACAACTTCATCGTGAGAAAGAGGCAGAACAAAGTTTTCAGAAAAAGCATACCAGATGCTGAAAGCAAGGTTATTGTGATGATATTTTCTGTAAACTGGGTCTTTTGAAAAATAACTCAGTGTGTCATGCATCCATCCCATATTCCACTTCATACCAAAGCCAAGTCCTCCAAGATAGGTGGGGCGGGTCACAAGTGGCCAGGCAGTAGATTCTTCAGCAATTGTCTGAGTATCAGGATATTTTTCATAGACTGTTTCATTAAATCTTCTTATGAATTCTATTGCCTCTAAGTTTTCTTTGCCTCCATATTTGTTTGGAATCCATTCTCCTGGAGCCCTTCCATAATCAAGATAAAGCATTGAAGCCACTGCATCAACTCTTAATCCATCAACATGATATTTTTCAAGCCAGAAAATGGCAGAACTTATAAGAAAGTTTCTAACTTCATTTCTTCCATGATTAAAAATATAGCTGTGCCAATGAGGATGATATCCTTTTTTTGGATCCTGATGTTCATAAAGATAAGTTCCGTCAAAAAAGCTGAGTCCATGACCATCCTGAGGAAAATGAGACGGAACCCAGTCAAGAATTACACCTATCCCATGCTGATGAAGGCTATCAATAAGATACATAAAATCCTGCGGAGTTCCATATCTGCTTGTAGGTGCAAAATATCCAATTGTTTGATATCCCCAGGAACCATAAAAAGGATGCTCCATAACAGGTAAAATTTCAACATGTGTAAATCCCATATCTTTTACATACTTTGGTAACCATTCGGCAAGTTCCCTGTATGTAAGAAATCTATTTCCTTCCTGAGGAACTCTTCTCCATGAGCCAAGATGAACTTCATAAATTGATATTGGCGAGCTAAGGCTATTGTATTTAGCTCTATTTTTCATCCATTCATCATCAGCCCATTTATACTCTAAATCCCAGACTATTGATGCAGTAGCTGGAGGTGTTTCCCAGAAGAAGCTGTAAGGATCTCCTTTTTGAAGATGGTAACCATATTTGGAAATTATATAGTATTTATACTTTGTTCCTTTATCAACGCCAGGGATAAAAGCCTCCCATATACCAGAGCTATCCCAACGTGGAGCAAGAGGATGATTTAGAGACCATCCGTTAAAATCTCCTATAACATAAACTTTTTCAGCATTTGGAGCCCACACAGCAAAATATGTTCCTTTCTGCCCATCAACTTCAATAATATGAGAACCAAGCTTTTCATAAGCATTGAAATGATTTCCTTCTTTAAAAAGATAAATATCAAAATCACTAAAAAGACTTACATTTCTGTCCATTGAAGTTCTCCGTTTTTTTCTTTTTTAGTCCCTTTCACAGATAAACCAGCTAATAACTTGGTTGCGATAGCAACTACTAAAAGGACAGCACTTAAAGCCCAGAGATGTAGTGAGGCAAAATCAATTGCTCTCAAATTAATCTGCAATCCCACATAAACAAAAAATATGGGAGTAAATATCCATATAAGAGGATTAAGCGATTCTTCAATTTTATGGATAATCTCTCTGTCTGTCTGAAAAGCTGCAGCAAAAGCAAAGACAAGAATTATAGCAATAATCACAGGAGGAACAAAATCAAGGGTATTGAGCTTTTTTGTAATAAAGCTTATTAAATAGGCAAAAATTTTGCCTATTATCGGTGCAAAGAGAAAGAATGTTCCAATATAAAGTATTAGAAGCGTAGCAGTGAGAGTTCCTCCAATAAAAAGAGAGCTCATCAATGGGAAATTAAAAATGTAGTAAGATATAACAAATCCAACAATCATAGGAGCTAATGCTCCTGTGATTGCAACAACTGCAGCAGAAAAACCGCCCTGTTTCAAAAGAAGTTTAAACATTAAAAACTTAACCTTTCAAGGCTGCGATATTGAATTGCCTCTGCTACATGTTGAGATTTAATGTTTTCAGAGCCTTCAAGATCAGCTATTGTTCTTGCAACTTTAATTATCTTTGAATGAGCTCTTGCGCTCAATCCTAATTTTTCCATTGCAGACTGTAGCAGACTGTGGCAGTCTTCATTAATCATGCAAAATTTTCTCAAATGTTTTGTTTTCATGTGGGCATTACAGTATATTCCTTCATTTTTAAATCTTTTTAATTGAATCTGTCTTGCTCTTATTACTCTTTCACGCACACTGCTTGAACTTTCTGATGGGGTATCATTTTTCAGCTCCTGATAGTTTACTCTGGGAACTTCAATGTGCATATCAATTCTATCAACAAGAGGACCTGAAACTTTTGAACGATAACGAATTATCATTTGAGGAGTACAACTGCATGGTTTAACACTATCGCCGTAATGTCCGCATGGGCAGGGGTTCATTGCTGCCACTAATAAAAATCTTGAAGGAAACTGCACAGTGGCATAGCTGCGGGCAACAGTTACAAAGCCATCTTCAAGGGGCTGTCTTAAAACTTCTAAAACATTTCTTTTAAACTCTGGAAGCTCATCAAGAAAAAGCACGCCATTATGAGCAAGGGATACTTCTCCAGGTTTTGGAATCTGTCCACCACCAATTAATGCAATATCGCTTGATGAATGATGGGGAGCCCTAAAAGGACGCTTTAAAATTAATCCAGCATTATCTGGAAGAAGCCCTGCAACAGAGTGTATCTTTGTTGTCTCAATGGCTTCTTCAACTGTCATAGGTGGCATTATTCCTGGTAGCCTTCTTGCCAACATGCTTTTGCCGCTTCCAGGTGGACCAATAAATAAAATATTATGCCCGCCTGCAGCTGCAATCTCAAGGACTCTTTTTGCCTGAAACTGACCTTTCACATCTGAAAGATCTTCATAATAATTGGCATCATCATAAAAATTAATTTCTGTTTTAAAGGGTTTAATGAATTTTTCACCTTTTAAAAAATCCACTGCCTCTTGAAGAGTTTCCACTGGATATGCATCTACATCTTTAACAACTCCTGCCTCGGAAGCATTACTCCTGGGAATTATTATTTTTTTAACTTCTCCGTCCTTTAATTTTGATACAATACATAAAGCTCCTTTTATAGCTCTTACCTTACCTTCAAGGGATAACTCTCCAACAATCAAAAAATCTCTGAGCGACTCCTTTGGAATATGCCCTTCTGCAGCTAAGATTCCTATGGCTATAGGAAGGTCAAATGAAGAGCCTTCTTTTCTCAGGTCTGCTGGTGCAAGATTAACAGTAATCTGTTTTATAGGAAAAGGGAATCCTGTATTTTTAAAAGCAGCTTTTATTCTGTCACGGGATTCTTTGACTGCTGTATCAGGAAGTCCTACAATGTTAAAATGAGGCAGTCCTCTCTGAGCTATATCAACTTCTACATCAACAGCATAAGGCTCTATTCCTAATAGATGAGCACTTTGAACCTTGGCGAGCATTTCTTTCCTCAAGCTTTCTTTCTATGTCATTTAAAATCTGCTGCTTTGTGCGATTCCATCTTGGTGCAATTAAAATTTCATCAGGAGATGTAGCAAAAAGTCTTTGAATTACAATATCCGGGCTAAGTCTTTCGAGAAAATCAACGACAAACTGAAGATACTCTTCATATTCAAAAACTTTGAAAGGATGTTTCTCATAAATACGGGCAAGAACAGTGTTTTTTACCACCTGAAGCTGATGAATTTTGAGAAACTTTATTGGATGACGGTTTATCTCATCTGCCATAGAGAGAGACTCTTCATAAGTTTCAGTTGGAAGACCCACAATTATATGAGCTCCAACAAGAACTCCTTTTTCATGTGTATCATACACTGCTTTAAGAAATGTTGCATAGTCATGGCCTCTATGAATAAATTTTAGAGATTTATCATAAATTGACTGCAATCCATACTCAACAATTATCAAATGAGTTTTTGAAAGCTCTCCGAGAAGTTCAAGTTTTTCCTCATCAACACAATCAGGCCTTGTTCCAATGGCAAGTCCTACAACCTCTGGAAAAGAAAGAGCCTCTTTATAAAGTATCTCAAGTTTTTCAACTGGTGCATAGGTGTTTGTATATGGCTGAAAATAAACAAGAAAAGCTTGAGCCTTGTATTTTCTTTTTATATGCTCTATTCCTTTTGAAATCTGTTGAGTTAAAGAAAGTTCTGGAGTGCAGCTTGGAGGTCTAAAAGAGGCATTATTGCAATAAATGCATCCACCGTATCCCAGAGTTCCGTCCCTGTTTGGGCACGTAAATCCAGCATCTACATTTACTTTGTAGACTTTTTTTCCAAATATTTCTTTAAGATACTCACCAAAGGAATAATAACGCTTCATCATAGTTTTTTCTAATATATTTCAAGTAATTTAGTCAAATCTTGGCATTAAAAGCTGCTGACGCATTTTCCAACTATGAAAAATATCTTAAATTGTATTTATTAAAAAGAAGTCTTTGAAATTCTTCAATCTTTTTGAAAGAGTCTTTTAAAATTCCCTTTTCATTTTTAGAAAGAATATGAGGGTCAATGTAGTTATCAGGAATTTTGCCTTCCTTTATCTGTATAGCCTGTGACCTTAATCTTAAATTCATTAAAAATCTATAGGATTCTTCCAGATCCCGTGCAAATTCTTCTGTAAATATTCCTTTACTTTTTAATTCTCTTATTCTTTCAAAAGTATTCGTTTTAGTTATTTCATTATCAAGGGTTAAAACTCTTACGCCCTGAACAACTGGAAAAATCCCATACTTTTTTATATCGAATTTCCCTTTGTGTTCACCTGATTTTTCAACTATGAAAGTTTTAAAAAAACTTAGAGGTGGCTTAAACTTTACTGCTTCAGAGGCGAGAAAAGGAAGAAAAGTTTTGCTTGTTTTTACTTTCTTTTTTACATAATCTCTCAATTCATTCACAAGGGCTTCAGAGCCTGCCACATTTCTGAAATCAAAAAATATACTGATATTTAAAACATTCTCTGGTTTTGGATTTTCAATCCATCGATTTATCTCTTTAAACCAGTCTTGTTTTGTCTTTCTCCAATAAGGATTACTGATCATAACATTTCCAGGACAAGGAGGAAAGCCTATTTTAAGAAGCAGATCAATATAAACTTGAGAGAATTTTTCAAAATATTCCTTCCCACAATCTTCATAAATAAGAGCATTGTCCTGGTCAGTTTTAAGACTTTGCTCTCTTCTTCCTTCTGAACCTATTACCATAATGGTGTATGAACAAGGCGGTGCTCCTACTAAGTTTTCTGTTAGTTGTGAAACTCTTTTCATAAAGTGATCATTTAACTCTGCAATATACTTGCCAATATACTCAGGATCCATTCCAGTTAAAACTCCTTCAACAATGCTGTCCTGTGCAATAGAATATAGATAAGCAAGTTCTTCTGCTGATTTTGCTTTATCAATCTCTTTTATTAGAAAAATTATGTTTTTACTTTCATGGGATATAACTGTTCTGTCATCAAGCACTCCAGTAATAAAATCTCCATCTTTTATTACAAGCTTTCTTATACCATACTTTGCCATTGTAAGAAGAGCATTAAAAAGAGGCTCTGATGAAGACATCTCTATTACTGGAAATGTTGCAATGTCCTTTACCTTAATCTGTTGTGGATTTAAGTTTTTTGCAATAACTTTTTTGATTATGTCCCTTTCTGTAATAATACCAGCTTCGCTGTCCACCTTAACAAGGCAGAAAGTTGAATCTTTCTCTATCATTAATTTTATTGCTTCTTGAAGGATTGTTTCTGAATCAACAATCAAAGGTTCTTTTAATTTTATATCTTTAACTCTTACATTAATAAGTCTTTCCATTTGAAATGAGGTTTTTGTTTGAGGAACTTTGTGAACTCTTTTGGCAAGCTCCTTTGTAAAAAATCTCGCAAATTCATTATATTTTGACAAAAGCTCAAGAAAAATCTTTTTTGGCAACTCTAATAAAGCAGTGCTGTCCTCTACAACTCTTGCTGTAGTAGCAGGAGGAAGTTCGCTCAGCAAAGAAACATAGCCAAAAATGTCTCCTTCTTTTAAATGATAAACCAATTGATTGTCCTTTTCAAGAAAAACTTCTCCTGTAATAACTATGTATAGCCACTCAAGCGGTTTATTGCCTTCTTTAAAGATTACATCTCCTTTTTTATACTCCTTTTTCAGTAAAAATTGAGATAGGTTTTTTATTTCTTCTTCAGGAAGTTTATTAAAAGGATAAGTATTTTTTAGAAATTGAGTTAACTCTTCCATAATTTGAAAAATATTTTACAATCAAAATTCTTAAAATTACCAGTGTTCGCTTAAACTTCATGTCTTGTCTGATGGTCTTGGAAGTCCCCATTTTTTTCTTTTTTCCCATAAAGCCTTTCTTGTTATTCCAAGCATATCTGCAAGCTCCTGCTCAGTGTAGATTGACTGATATTTCAAAATAAATTCCTTTGTAAATTCTTCAATTGAAATAAGAGGAATATCCTTTTTCGTTTCTGAAGTGACTTTCATGTGTCTTACATGCTCTGGAAGATGCTCTGGCTTTATTGTATCTGAGTCAGCAAATACTACTGCCTGCTCTATTACATTTTGAAGCTCTCTTATGTTTCCAGGCCAGGGATATTTAAGTAGAATCTGGATTGTCTGTGGATCAATTTTTCTAATATCTTTTTCCATCTTTATGGCAAATTTTCTCATAAAATGATATGCAAGAATTTCTATATCTTTCCCTCTTTCTCTGAGAGGAGGAATATAAAGTGTTATCACATTCAGCCTAAAAAAAAGGTCTTCTCTAAATTTACCTTCCCTTACCTCTTCTAAAAGGTCTTTATTTGTAGCTGAAATAAATCTAATATCAACCTTTTTAGTTGTAACACTGCCAAGTGGGCGAATTTCCTTGTCTTCAATCACTCTCAAAAGTTTTGCCTGTAGCCCCAGTGGCATATCGCCAATTTCATCAAGAAACACTGTACCTCCGTCTGCTATTTCAAGAAGTCCTTTTTTATCAAAGGTAGCGCCAGTGAATGCTCCTTTTACAAAACCAAATAGTTCACTTTCAAGAAGATTCTCAGGCAGACTGGCACAATTAATTGCTACAAAGGTTTTTTTCTTTCTGTAACTTGCTTCATGAATTACTCTCGCAAAAAGCTCTTTTCCTGTACCTGTCTCTCCAAGGAGTAAAACATTGGTTGGAGTATTTGCTATTTTTTTAATTTTTTCAAGCAAAAGTTTAATTTCCACTGATTCACCGATTATTGAAAAAAATTCTTCCTCAGATGTTGAAGGAGTTTTTTCAATTTCCTTTAAATCAGTTTTTTTTGTTATTTCCTTACAAGATTTCAGCACCTCATCATAAACAAATGGTTTTACAAGATAATCATCAACTTTGAGTTTCAATGCCTTAAGAGCAGAGTTTACTGATGGATAGGATGTAGTAACAATAGTTTTTACTAAAGGATTTAAAGATTTAATCTTACTTACAAATTCTAAACCATCTCCATCAGGAAGTTCTATTTCAACAATTACAAAATCATGAATATAGGATGCATAAGCATCTATTGCTTCCTGAAAAGTTGCTGCAGTATCCACAGTAAATTTATGTTTTCTAAGATAATTGCTTAAGCTCTCCCGTAAACTGCCATCTGCATCTACTATAAGAATTCTCTCATTCATGAAACTGTATCAAGATTTAAAACTACTTTAACACTGTCTTCTTCAACATGATGTTTTTTAAAGCCTAATCTATCTGAAAGTCCGAGCATATAAGTATTTATTTTTAAAATATCCATCCAGATTCTTTTTACGCCTAAATCCCTCGCAACCTCAATAGCATAACTGCAAAGTGCTTTTCCAACTCCTTTGCCCTGCCATGCATCTTCAACCAGTATCGCCATTTCAGCATCTGTGCCATCAGGATCCTTTGAAAGCCTCACATCTGCTACAATCTTTTCCTCCTCACCATCCTTAATAACGCACACAAAGGCAAGTTCTCTATCATAGTCAACATGACAGAATCTAACCAAATTTTCATGTCTCAAATCAATTGCTCTCTGGAAAAATCTTAAACTTATTGTTCTTTCTGAACACCTTCCAAGCAAAGCTGCAATAAGAGATTCATCTTCAGCCTTAATGGGCCTAACAATTGCCTTTGTTCCATCCTTCAATTCCACTTCTTTATAAAGATGCACTGGGTACGGACATATACTCAGGTGGGGCGGGCAAAACTCTCCCTTAATCACTGCCTTTTTCTTTGGTGCTGTTTTATCAAGAATTATGCTACAGTCAAGGGCAAATATATCTGAATCAGTGATAAATATGGGATTAATGTCAAATTCCTTTATCTGGGGAAAGTCTGATATAAGATAAGAAAATTTTACCACAGTCTCTTCAAGCCTGCGTAAAATATCTTCATAATAGAAGTATTTTTTAAGGTAAAGATAAATTTTTGTCTCTTCCATCAATCTCTTTGCAAGAGTCTGGTTAAGAGGGGGAAGACCTATTGAGTAATCTTCAAGTGCTTCAAGAAGATTGCCTCCTGTACCAAATAAAATTACTGAGCCAAAGGTTGGATCCTTTTTGGCTCCGAGAGCAATTTCGTATCCATATGTTATGACCATTGGTTGAACAATAACAGAAGCATCAGGGTCTCCATGCTCTGTAGCCAAATTTTTAAGCCATTTAAATCCTTCAGTAGCTTCTAATTCGTCTCTTATATCAAGAATTACTCCACCTTTTTTGAATTTGTGAATTATCTTAGGTGTATCTATTTTTAAAACAATTGGATATCCTATTTCAGTTATTGCCTTTTTCAGTTCTTCTAAGGTATTAGCTCTCTTTGTTAAAATTACAGGAATTCCGTAAGCAGAAAGAATTTCTGAGGCTTCAAAGAATGTGGGGATAGACCTTCCTTCTGAAATTGCCTTTTCTATTACGCTGTCTGCTTTTTCAGTATCAAATTTAATATCTTTAAGAATTGTCTGAGGAGTCTCAAGAAGCAGCTTCAGGTTAAAATCATAACGATACATGTACATAAATGTTCTTACTGCTTGCTCAGGAGTTACAAAAGTAGGAATCCCATGTGCATTAAGCAATTCCCTTGCTTCATTAACCAGTGCTGCACCCATCCAGTTGGTAAGCACAGGTTTGTATGGATTCTCTTTTACTATTTTTATAACTCTCTGAGCTGTTTCAACAGGCTCTGTTCCCAGGGATGGAGTCAGCATTACTAATACTGCATCTACATTTTTATCTTTTATTACTATTCTCAAAGCCTTTTCATAGTGGTCAGGTGTTGCATCTGAAACTAAGTCTAAAGGATTTCTAATAAAACGAGTAGATACATTGCCTTCAAGTTCTTTTATTGTCTGTTCTGAAAACTCAGCAAGTTGGCCTCCAAGCCTTAAAAGGCTGTCAACAGCACTAACAGCTGGAGCACCAGCATTTGTAATTATTGCAAGTCTGTTGCCTCTTGGCCTCCGTTGCTTTGAAAGAGTCTCTGTAATATAAAACATGTCAAGTGTTTCATCAACCCTTACAGCGCCAGCTCTTTTAAAAGCAGCATCATAAACTTTGTCTTCACCTGCAAGAAGTCCTGAGTGAGTGAGTGCAACTTCAAGTGATTCAACAAATTTTCCTGATTTTACTATAACTATAGGCTTTGAAAAAGCAAAAGATCTAGCAGAAGTCATAAACTTCCTTCCATTTTTAATGGACTGCATATATATGACAATTGCTCTTGTAGAGGGGTCAACACCGAAAAAATCTATAAGATCAGCAAAGTCTATGTCTATGTCAGAACCGAGAGAGACAAAATAACTGAAACCAATATTTTTATCAGCAGCTCTATCTAAAAGGGCAACTGAAAGGGTTGCACTCTGTGCTATCAATGCAATATTGCCCTTATTAAGTCTTCTTCTGAAGAGGCTCACATTTAAATTTATCCCTGGTCTGATAAAACCAAGAGTATTTGGACCTAGAAGTCTGAAACCATATTTTCTGTGAATTTCCTCTATCTTTTCCTCAAGATGCATTGCTTCTTTGATCTTTGTTCTAAAATCAGGACAAAGCAAGATAACTCCTTTAACTCCTTTTTGCCCGCACTCTTCAAGAACATTCAGAATGCCTGTGCCACATTCTTCTGCCAGAACAACAAGGTCAATTTCCTTTGAAATGTCACTCAGGCTCTTGTATGCTTCAACTCCTTGAACAGAATCTGTCTGTGAATTTACAGGATAAACAATCCCTCTGTATCCCTCACCAATAAGGTTTCTAAAAACTGTGTAGCCAATACTTCCAAGTCTGTCATTAGCTCCAATTACTGCAATTCTTTTCGGATTAAAAAAATATTCAAGATTATAGATTGACATTTTCTTCTCCTTCTAAAATTCTGCCAACACTTACTACCCTGTCATCTTGAGAAAGGTCTATCAATCTAACACCTGTTGTAGCTCTTCCCTGTGTTGTAATCTGAGAAACTTTAAGTCTGATTATTTTGCTACTGCTACATATAATAATTTCATCAGAATCTTTTACTTGTAAAGAAGAAACAACATCTCCAGTTTTTGGTGAAAGCTTGATATTTTTTACTCCTGAGCCTCCTCTGTGCTGAAGCCTGTATTCTTCAATTGGTGTTTTCTTGCCAATTCCTTTTTCTGTAATCGTAAGAACATAAGAGCCTTCAGATACCACATCTGCAGATACCACTTCATCGCCCTGCTCTGAGAATCTTATTCCAATTACACCTCGTGCTATTCTTCCAGTTGGTCTTACATCTTTTTCATCAAATCTTATTGACATCCCTTTTTTGGTCGCAATTATTAGATGATTCTGCCCATCTGTCTTTACCACTGAAATTAATTCATCTGCCTCTTCAAGGTCTATTGCAATAACACCTCTACTGCGTATGTTTTTAAATTCTTCAAGAGATGTTTTCTTAACAAATCCCTTTTTTGTAAACATCGCAAGGAAACCCTGTTCAAGGTCTTTGCATATCAGAGCAGTGGTAATTTTTTCTCCTTCACTCAATGGTAATAGATTGATAATTGCTTTTCCGCGAGAAAGTCTTCCTGTCTCTGGAATTTGATAGACTTTAAGACAGTAGACTCTGCCAAAATTACTGAAAAATAGAATATGGTCATGGGTTGAACCAACCAGCACATCATTGAGATAGTCATCTGACACTGTTTCCATTGGAGTAAGTCCTTTACCGCCTCTTTTCTGACTGCGATAATCAGAAAGAGATGTTCTTTTAATATAGCCAAGATGAGTAAGTGTGATTACCATATCTTCCTGCGCAATGAGATCTTCCACATTTATTTGCTTTGTTTCAGCTACTATCTGGGTTCTTCTGTCATCACCATATTTTTGTTTGATTTCAATAAGTTCATCCCTAATAATTTCTCTTACAAGAGTATCATTTTCAAGTATTGCTTTGAGGCGTTCAATTTCTTTCAGCACTGCCTCATAGTCCTGAATTATTTTTTCTCTTTCAAGTCCTGTAAGTCTCTGCAGCCTCATATCAAGTATTGCCTGTGCCTGAGTATCTGTTAAAGGAAATCTGCTCATAAGACGAATTTTAGCTTCTTCTGGATTTTGTGATTTTCTTATAATGGAAATGACTTCATCAAGATTTTCAACAGCAATTTTTAATCCAAGTAAAATATGAGCTTGGTGTTCTGCTTTCTTTAAATCAAAGGCTGTTCTTTTAAGAACAACATCTTTTCTGTGCTTAAGAAATTCCCATAAAGATTCTTTAAGATTTAAAATTCTTGGTTGTCCATCAACAATAGCAAGCATTATGGCACCAAAGGTGGTCTCCATCTGGGTATGTTTGTAAAGATTATTTAAAATTATCTCGGGCATTTCACCTTTTTTGAGCTCAAGAACAACTCTTATACCTTCCCTGTTTGACTCATCTCTTATTTCAGTTATACCTTCAATCTTTTTTTCTCTTACAAGTTCTGCAATCTTTTCAATAAGCTTCGCTTTGTTTACCTGATAAGGAATCTCTGTTATTACAATTCTTTCTTTAACTGCTTTGCCTTCTGGTTCAAAAATGGAGGTTTCCTTAAGTTTTTTACTTTTTGTTTCCCTTTCAATTTTAACCTTTGCCCTTATTTTAATAAGTCCTCTGCCTGTTAAATAAAGGTCTCTAATTCCTTCTACTCCGTAAATTATTCCACCTGTTGGGAAATCAGGACCTTTTACAAAATTCATGAGTTCTTCTAATGAAATCTGAGGATTCTCAAGAAGTTTGATCAATGCATCTATAATCTCATTGAGATTATGAGGTGGTATATTTGTTGCCATTCCTACTGCTATTCCTGAAGAGCCGTTTATAAGAAGATTTGGAATACGGGCAGGAAGAACAAGAGGTTCTTCAGTGGTTGCATCAAAATTTGGAATAAATGGAACTGTTTCCTTATCAATGTCCTGGAGAAGTTCTTCAGCTATTTTTGTAAGTCTTGCTTCTGTATAACGATATGCTGCTGGAGGGTCTCCATCAATAGAACCAAAATTACCCTGCCCATCAATTAAAGGATACCGCATGTTAAAGTCCTGTGCAAGCCTGACTAAAGCATCATAAACAGCCTGATCTCCATGGGGGTGATATTTTTTTAAAACCTCGCCAACAACACCAGCACACTTTGAATACTTTTTTCCGGCAAGAAGCCCTTCTCTAAACATGGCATAAAGAATTCTACGCTGCACAGGTTTAAGCCCGTCTCTCACATCAGGTAAGGCTCTACCAATAATTACGCTCATGGCGTAATCAAGGTAGCTTGTTTTCATTTCATCTTCAATATTAACTTTTAAAACATTTGGCATACTTGCTCCTTTTTGTAATCTTCTGATATATGAATAAAGACTGATAAGTTATTTACAGGAACTGCACGAAGAGGCTCCGCAGGAAGAACATTTGGAATTTCCTTTTTGTACTCCTTTCATGGCAAAAGGAGAAAACTTCTTAATCAATTGCTCTGATCCACATTTTGGGCATGAAACAGTTTTATTTCCAAAAACAAGTAATTCAAAAACCTCTCCGCATTTTTTACATTCATACTCATAAATAGGCATCAATCCACCTCATAAAATTTTGATTTGAGCTTTTTTATTATATCATAGCTTGCCTTATGTTAAAAAATTCTTTTAAAGTAAAAGAGTTAATTTATTCAAGGAGGTTCACTGTGATAAAAACTCTCAGAAAAAATGCAAAATATTTCTATTTTCTGTTTTTTCTTGTAATTATTACCTTTGTATTCTGGGGTGTGGGAAGTGTTGATAAACAGCACTCTGCTGTAGTAGCAGAGGTGGCAGGACAGAAAATTACAGCAGAAAGATTCTGGCGAGAATATGAAGCAACAAAAAGACTTTACAGAGAAATATTTAAAGACAAAGCCGCAGAAATGGAACAGAACTTGAAAGAGAAAGTTCTTGAAGATTTAATTAACGAAGAACTGCTACTTTATTTAGCAAAAAAATATGGGATAGAGGCAACAGAAAGAGAAATTCAGGATGCAATTATTAATGATCCGAGATTTCAACGAAATGGAATTTTCCAGAAAGACATATATTTTCAAATTTTAAGACTTAACAGAATTACTCCTCAGCAGTATGAATCCTCTTTGCAAAGGCAAATCACTATTGGGAAGACTTTCCAAATTATTATGTTAGCAAAGGATCAAGCTGATATATCTGATGAAACTTTTTTAAAATCATTTTTAAAAGCGGTGAAAGCAAATATTTCAATTAAAATTAATAAAGATGCTTTATCCTGAAAAATATGGAAAAGTTTTTTGAACAATTAAGATGGCAGGATTTAATTGATATAGCCATTGTTTCTTTTATAATTTACAAGATATTTATTCTCGTTAAAGGAACTCGTGCTGCAAGAATGCTCATTGGAATTGGGGTTCTTCTTGCGATTTCTTTAATTTCAAGATTTTTTGAACTGTATACTCTTGACTGGCTTATCCAGAGTTTCTGGACTCAGATAGTGATAATTTTGATAATTCTCTTTCAGCCAGAAATAAGAAAAGCTCTCGCTCAGATGGGAGAGACTCCACTACTGCACAGATTTAGTTCTGCAGAAGAAATGAAAACAATTGAAGAAATAGTTAAGGCATCTCAGGGGCTTGCTAATAAAAAAATAGGTGCCTTAATTGTTTTTGAAAGAAATGTGAGTCTCAATGAGTATGTTGAGATAGGTGTTCCTCTTGAAGCAAGAGTTACAAAAGAACTTTTAATGAGTATATTTCATC
Organism: Thermodesulfovibrio sp.; assembly: GCF_049969575.1. Taxonomy (NCBI): domain Bacteria; kingdom Pseudomonadati; phylum Nitrospirota; class Thermodesulfovibrionia; order Thermodesulfovibrionales; family Thermodesulfovibrionaceae; genus Thermodesulfovibrio; species Thermodesulfovibrio sp. The sequence goes on from NZ_JBMFOO010000007.1 coordinate 39,451, forward strand.
CTACAAGCCCCATTCATGATGGTGCTGTAATCATAAAAAAGAACAGAATAGTAGCTGCTGGATGTTTTCTTCCCATAAAGCTCGGAGCAGACTTAAAGAAAACATATGGGACGAGACATAGAGCTGCTCTTGGTATTACAGAAGAAACAGATGCTGTTGCTGTTATAGTTTCAGAGGAAACAGGAGCCATCTCTTTAGCAGTAAACGGAGAGCTTTTTAGCAACCTTGATATGGAAACTCTGAGAGGGAAATTAACAAATCTATTTACAACAGAAAGAGAGAGAAAATGGGCAGAATTTTAAAAAAACTTTTAGCGGAAAATCTTACATTTAAACTAATATCTATTGCTTTAGCAATATTTCTATGGTTTTTCGTCACATTTAGAGGGCAAACAGAGACATCTATTGAAGTACCTATTGAGTTTAAAAATACTCCATCACAAATGGAGATTTTAAAACAGAATGTAAAAAAGGTAACAATAACAATCTCTACGAGAGAAAGAATTCTACGAGAATTAACGCAAAATAATATCAGAGTAGTAATTGATCTCACCAATGTTAAACTCGGTGAAAATTCAATCCCTATAACAAAGTCTTCAGTAAAACTGCCAAGAGGAGTTGAAATTCTGAAGATTGAGCCTTCACAGGTAAAAATATATATGGATGAAAAATCGCAGAAAACAGTTCCTGTAAGAGTGGTTCTAACAGGGAATCCAGCAAAAGAATTTACTGTTGTATCAGTAACTGCTGAGCCTTCTACGATAAAAATAGAAGGAGCAAAAAAAGAACTTAGCAAAATCCATTCAATTAAAACTGAGCCAGTGGACATAGAAGGTATCGCTGAAGACCTGAAAATTCAGGCAAAAATAGATCCCGAAGGAAAAATCTTCAGAACAGACCAGGATACAGTTTATATAAATGTCAAATTGGGGAGGAAGAGATGAAACTTTTTGGCACAGATGGAATTAGAGGAACAATAAATCAGTATCCAATGATACCTGAATTATGCATGAAAGTAGGGATGTCTCTATGTTTTATTTTAAAACAGAGGATTTCTCATAAACCAAAAATCCTTATTGGAAAGGACACAAGAATCTCAGGCTATATGATTGAATCAGCTTTAACAGCAGGAATAACTTCAATGGGAGGAGATGTTTATCTTGTTGGGCCAATTCCCACTCCAGCGATTGCTTTCCTTGTAAAAAGCATGCGTCAAGATGCTGGCATGGTAATTTCAGCCTCTCACAATCCATTTCCTGATAATGGAATAAAGATATTTTCAAATGATGGCTTTAAGGTGTCTGAGGATATTGAGAACACTATTGAAAAATTTTTAAATGAACCTGATTTTCCTCAAAGCAGGCCTCAAGCAAAGGCTCTTGGAAAAGCTTTTAGAATTGAAGATGCAGTAGGAAGATACATAGAGTTTGTTAAATCAACTCTACCAAAAAATTTTACCTTTGAAGGACTTAAAGTAGTAATTGATCCTGCCAATGGAGCTGCCTACAAGATCACTCCAACACTTTTCCGTGAACTTGGAGCAGAAGTGATAACAATCAATGATAAACCTGATGGACTGAATATAAACAGAGAATGCGGAGCATTGTATCCTCAGGAATTAATAAAAAAAGTCATAGAAACTCAGGCAAATCTTGGAATTGCTCATGATGGAGATGCAGACAGAACAATTCTTATTGATGAAAAGGGAAACATTATTGATGGAGATATTATTCTCAGTATATGGGCAACAGAGTTAAAAAAGCAAAAAAAGCTTAAGAAAAACACTGTTGTTGCAACAGTAATGACAAACAGCGGAGTTGAAAACTATCTAAAAACACAGGGAATAAAACTTATAAGAACACAGGTAGGTGACAGATATGTTGTGGAAGAAATGCTTAAAGGTGGATATAATCTCGGTGGAGAACAGTCAGGACACATCGTATGTCTTGATTATTCATGCACAGGAGATGGAGCAATAACAGCGGTTCAGGTGGCTTATATTATGATGAAAAATGGTAAATTTCTCAGTGAATTAACAAAGGAAATATCAAGGTATCCACAACTTTTAAAGAACATTAGAATTCCTGAGAGAATTTCAAAAGAGGAGGCTATAAAAAAACTTGAAGATTTAAATTTCAAAATCTCAAAGCTTCAACAGGAAATAAAAGGAAGAATACTTATAAGACCATCAGGAACAGAACCAAAAATAAGAATTATGGTGGAGGAAGAAGATCCAGGAAGGGCCAATAAGATTTTAGAGGAACTGGAAGAGTTAGTAAAACAAAAACTCTACTAATGCCCGTTGTTCCATGTTTAGTATCAGGAATTCTTCTGGGATATTTCTTTACTTATTTCCCTGTAATAACAATAATTTTTTCAATTCTCTTAATTTTTGCCTTTAAAAATAACAAGCTCATAGCGATACTCCTTTTCATATCAATGCTTTTTGGAATTTTGTACATAAGTATTACTTATTGTAAAGATACTGTAGAACCAGAAAATATAAGCTTCACAGGCTATTTAAAAAATAAAAGCGGCAATATCTATGAGTTTAAAGTTAGCTGTAGTTCTGATACTAAAAAAACAATACTGAAACTTTACTCTAATGAGCCTCTTCAGGAAGGGCAAACCTATAAAATCCAATGCATCATTGGTCAAAAACATTTAAATCCCTACCAATACGGAGAGCCCCTTTGTTTTTTAAAAACAGCACAACTGGAAGAAAACTTTCAAAAGACAGCAGTTGACAAAATAAGAGAAAAAATAAACAAAAAAATTGCAGAAACCATTAATAAAGAACTTTCTGGAACACTCATTGCAATGACAACAGGTGAAAGAACTTCAATTCCAATAGAGATTCAAGAAGACTTCAGAAAAACAGGACTTATTCATTTGCTAAGTATATCAGGAGCCCATTTCAGTCTTTTATTTACAGTCTGTTTTTTGATATTTAAATTTCTCATTAAAAGGCTTCCATACACTGTTCTGTTAAAAATTACCCTTTACTGGAAACCCTCCCAATTAGCCACTTTTTTTACATTCCCTGTTATTTTATGCTACTTTCTTATTGTTGAACCAAATTATCCAACCAGTCGCTCTTTTATTATGGCAACACTTTTCATGATAGGAGCCTTATCAGAGAGGAAATCCCTATGGATTTTTACTGTAAGCTTTGCATGCCTTATAATTTTAATTTTTCAACCTCAAGCAATAAAAGATATTTCCTTTCAACTCAGCTTTCTTGCCACTGCAGGAATTGGTTTTGCATCAGATATTTATAAAAAGTTCAAAGACAAAATTCCAAAAAAAATCTCTTATCTTCTTTTAAGTCTTTTTATCAGCATTTCAGCAACAGTTATCACAGCACCCTTAATAGTTTACAGATTTCACTATTTATCCCTGATATCTCCTTTGGCAAACCTTACAGTAGGAGTTTTAATTGGAATGGTTCTTTTCCCTTTACATTTATTTTTTGTGGTAGTCTTTTTGATTACAGGATATTATCCTTTGCCTGAAGTAATTGATTTCATTGGAACGTTCTCTTTTAAAATAATGCATACTCTTGCCTCTTTTAAATATTCATCTATATGGATTCCTCCAATTCCTCCTATGGCACTGGCTATCTTCTATATGGCAGTTTTTATTACTCTATTCGGCTTTTATTGTTTAAAGAAAAAGAAAACACTAATTCTTGGTTTCTCTATGATTTTGGTTTTAACGTCTATTTTAATCCCGTTTTTTATGCATATTAAAGACAAAGAAAGCTTAAAAATTACATTTCTTGATGTTGGTCAGGCAGAATCAGTGGTTTTAAAAACTCCATCTGGATTCTTTCTTATAGACACAGGGAAAACAGGATGGGAGGCAACACAGTTTCTTAAAGCCTATGACGTTAAAGAGCTGATATTGATTATTACTCATGAACAAAAGGATCATGCAGGAGGATTTGAAAGAATTTTAGAAAACTTCCAGATAAAAGAAATATGGGACACAGGATATATTAATTACAGCAAAGAGCCTGCCAATGATATTTTAATCAGACATCTTGAAAGAGGCGATGTTTTAAAAGTAGGCAGTTGCTCTTTTACAGTACTTCATCCCTATAAGGGATTCTGGAGCCCCTCTTTATCAAGGGATAGCAATGAAGTAAGCCTGATATTTAAATTTCAATGTTTTAAAAAAACTTTTCTTTTCACATCAGATGCTGGGATTGATGCTTTACAGACAATTCCTGTGAATTACTTAAAATCAGAGGTAGTAAAAATTCCCCATCATGGAAGTAAACGCTCTTTTTATCCAGAATTTTATAAAGCAACAGAGCCTGAAATTTGCATAATAAGTGCAGGAAAACAAAATCCTTATGGACATCCTCATAAAGAAGTTGTTGAAAATATAAATAAAATATGCAAGATTTATAGAACTGATGAAGATGGAGCAATTCAGATTAAAGAATTACCAGATGGAAGCCTCAGAGTGCAAACCTTTAAAAATGCCGTGTTTAAACCATATGAAGACTGGGAAAATTTAAAAAAACTTTTTATTTTATGGTAAACTTTAAAAATGATAGCAGTTGTTGACTATGGAATGGGAAATATAAGAAGCGTTTCAAGGGCATTAGAGGCAGTGGAAGCTCAGGTAAAAATAACTCAGAATGCAGAGGATATTAAAAATGCCCGAGCTATTGTGCTTCCCGGAGTTGGAGCTTTCCGTGACTGCATGGAAAACCTTTCAGAATTGGGACTATTACAAACAATAAAAGAAGAAATTGTTAATGGCAAACCTTATCTTGGAATATGTCTGGGAATGCAGATACTTTTTAGTGAATCTGAAGAGTTCGGATTTTGCAAAGGGCTTGATATATTTAAAGGAAGGGTTGTAAGATTCAATCTTCCAAGACAATACAAAATCCCTCATATGGGATGGAATGTAGTTAAATTCAAAAGAAAAAACAAAATACTGGAAGGCATTCCTGATAATTCCTATTTTTATTTTGTTCACTCTTACTATGTTGTCCCAGAAGACGAAAGGATTATTGCTGGAGTTACAGATTATGGCACAGATTTTACATCAATGATAATTTATGAGAATATTTTTGCCACCCAGTTTCATCCTGAAAAATCACAGAAAACAGGACTTACACTTCTTAAAAACTTCGTTCAGTTCAGCAGATGAAAAAAGTAATTCTTGGCACAGCAGGACATATTGATCACGGTAAAAGTGCTATAGTAAAAGCATTAACTGGAATTGATCCTGACAGACTAAAAGAGGAAAAAGAAAGAGGTATAACAATTGATCTTGGTTTTGCAAACATAAGATATCCAGACCTGATTGTTGGCATAGTTGATGTACCAGGACATGAAAGACTCATCAAAAACATGCTTGCAGGAGTTGGTGGAATTGATATAGTAATGCTGGTAGTTGCTGCAGATGAAGGAGTTATGCCTCAGACAAAAGAACACCTGGCAATATGCGATTTGTTAAAAATAAAATCAGGATTGATTGCTCTGAATAAAGTAGATCTTGTTGATGAAGAAACAATAGAACTTGCAAAAGAAGATGTAAAGGAAGCTGTTAAAGGAACATTTCTTGAAAATGCTCAAATAATACCAGTTTCAGCTAAAACTGGATACAATATTGAGCTTTTAAAGGAAAAAATCAGACAACTCGCTTTATCAGTTGAAGAAAAATCAACTGGTGGAATATTCAGAATGCCCATTGACAGGGTTTTCACATTAAAGGGTTTTGGAACTGTTGTTACAGGAACAGTTCTTTCAGGAAAAATCTCTGTTGACTCCCCTGTAGAAATTCTTCCAGCAGGAATTAGTTCAAGGATAAGAGGACTTCAGAGTCATGGAGAAAAACTTGATGAAGCGTATGCCGGACAAAGAGTTGGAATAAATCTTCAGGGAGTATCAAAAGAAGACCTTAAAAGAGGAGATGTTGTCAGTATTCCTCAAAAACTTAAACTAACTACATTTCTGGAAGTAAAGATAAAGCTTTTAAAAGATGTAAGTCCCCTCAAAAACGGAGCCCCCATTCATTTTTATCTTACTACATCTGAAACTGTAGGCAGGATAAAGCTTTTCAACAAAGCTGAAATTTTACCTGAAGAAGAAAGCTTTGCTTATGTGAAGTTGCAGGAACCCATAGTGGCAATGGCTCAGGATAAATTTATTTTTCGAAGATTTTCTCCACTTGAAACTCTTGGTGGAGGAATTGTTCTTGATCCTGATCCACCAAGAAAAAAGAGAGAAATACAATCTGAGCATCTTGAATTGCTTTCCAGTGGCAGCCTTTCACAAAAGATAGAAATCAAGATTAAAAGGAAGGCATTTAAGGGGGTCTCAATATCTGAGCTTGAAGGCTGGATAAATGCAGATTTAAAAGAGATTAAAAAAGCCATAGATGAACTTCTTGAAAAACGAAAGATTATAAAGGCGGAAAATCAGCTTTTCCATATAGATGTTTTCAATAATTTCAAATCATCTCTATTAAATTTACTTAAAGAATTCCATCAAACCAATCCATTTAAGGAAGGTTTACCCAAGGAAGAGCTGAAAACAAAACTCTCTGTTGATTCTGAGCTTTTAATGCTTTTGCCCTATATTGAAGAAATTTCAGTGGAAGGCAACACAGTAAAGCTTAAATCAGCCCAGAGGGAAGAGATTGATCCCGTGCTTGAGGAAAGAATAATAAGAGAACTTCAAAGAGAATTTCAACCTCCACTTAAAGAAGAGATTGCTCAAAAACTCTCAATCTCTGAATCAAAGTTATCAGACATATTAAAAATAATTGTTAGAAAAGGAAAGATAGTTCGAATAAATGACTCTTTGTATCTTCCAGTGGAAAGTTATAACAAAATGCTTGAACTGCTTAAAGATTTCTTTTCAAAAAAGAATGAGATGACAGTTTCTGAATTCAGAAATCTTCTTAATACAACAAGAAGATATGCTATAGCATATCTTGAGCATCTTGATTCCCATAAAATAACTCTAAGGATTGGAGAGATCAGGAAAATGGTTAAAAGAGGATAAAATGACAAGAAAAAAACTTGCTTTAATCATTTTAACTTTCATCATTGGATGTTTAAGTGGGATAACATTATTTTATCTCATAACCACAACAAGACAGTCTATCCCTATTTATAGAGATATTGCTGAGCCTGTTAAAAGCTTTGCTGAGATAGTAAAAGCAGTTTCTCCTTCAGTTGTAAACATCTCTACAACAAGGACTGTCCAGAATCCGCCAACACTTGAAGATCTTTTTGAATTCTTACCACCTTTTGGAAATTCTCAAGGTAAAAAATGGAAAGAAATGAGCATGGGCTCAGGAGTAGTTGTTTCAACTGATGGATACATCCTTACAAATTATCATGTTATTGAACAGGCAGAAGACATAAAAGTAACTCTCTATGATAGAAGAACATTTAAAGCCACTTTAGTTGGTGCTGATCCTAAAACCGATCTTGCAGTAATTAAAATAAATGCAAAGGATTTACCAGTTGCTCCATGGGGAGATAGTGACAAACTTCAGGTAGGAGATTTTGTCCTTGCCATTGGCAATCCCTATGGATTAACTCACACTGTTACAATGGGAATAATAAGCGCTACAGGAAGAGCAGATGTGGGAATAGCAGACTATGAAGACTTTATCCAAACAGACGCAGCAATTAATCCAGGCAATTCAGGAGGCCCGCTTGTAAACATAAAAGGAGAAATTATAGGGATAAATACAGCAATATTTTCAAAAACTGGAGGATATCAGGGAATAGGATTTGCTGTTCCAAGTAATATGGCTCGTATAATAAAAGACAGTTTAATAAAGGAAGGCAGGGTAATAAGAGGCTGGATAGGAATAATGGTTCAGGACTTAACAGCTGAGCTTGCTGAGAGATTTAATTTAAAAGAAGCATATGGAGTTATCATTACAGATGTAACAAAAAATTCACCTGCTTACAAAGCAGGACTCCGCAGAGGTGACATAATTCTGGAATATGATGGCAAACAAATAACAGAAAGTGCTATACTTAGAAATCTTGTAGCTCAAAGTAAAATTGGCTCAATTGTGAATCTAAAAATTTTCAGAGATAGTCAGATTTATACACTACCAGTTACAATTGCTCAAATTCCTTCAGAACAGATTCAGGATACAAAAATTTTAAAAAAATCAACAGGAAAGCCTGAAAATCCCTTTAAAGGACTATCAGTAATTGACCTTGACCCATCAATGGCGAAACAGATTGGAGTAGATTTAGAAGACCGAGGAGTTGTTGTTTATAAAATTGAACCTGGCTCACCAGCTGAAACCACAGGACTTAGAAAGGGAGACTTAATAATGGAGATTGAAAGACAAAGAATAGTTTCTGCATCTGATTTTCAAAAGGCAATACGGAGAATCTCAAGACCTGATGTTCTTGTGCTGATAAACAGAGGCGGTAAAAAATTTTATATGATTCTGGGATCATGAGCCTGTTAGTTCTTCTTTTTGTGATAACTATTGGTATTGTTAGTTTTTTCACCTTAAGTGAGTCATTTTTCATCAATCCCATTATAAAAAGCCTGATTGTCTTATCAGGAAGCATTTTTTTACTGCTTTTCATATACTCAAATTTCAAAAAAATGAATAGTTCGCAAATACTGTTTGGATTTTTAGGGCTTTTTTTCGGAATTTTAACAGGACTTCTTTTAAGCATTCCTCTGTTAATTTTCTATGATCTGAAATTTATTGTTTTCAGCATTATTACAGGTTTTGGATATGCTGGTGCAATTTTTGGTTTAAAAAAAGCTCAGACAATAAAAATTGCAGATATTCTATGGATAATTAAAAAAGAAGCTATCTGGGAAGAGCCTAAAATCCTTGATACTAATGTTCTCATAGATGGCAGAATTGCAGATCTTGTAGAGTTAGGTTTCATAAAAGGCACATTATTGATTCCAAGATTTGTTTTAAAAGAAATCCAGTACATTGCAGACTCCCCAGATCCTCTGAGAAGAGCAAAAGGCAGAAGAGCACTTGATGTGCTTCAGAAAATTAAGAGTGCTGAAAAAATAAGATTTGAGATTGTGGAAAAAGACATTCCTGAAATAAAGGAAGTTGATATAAAACTCGTTGAAATTACAAGAATTCTTAAAGGCACACTGATTACAAATGATTTAAATCTCATAAAAATTGCTCAATTAAGAGGAGTGCCTGTACTGAATATGAATGAACTTGCTCAGGCAATGAGACCTCCTGTGCTTCCAGGTGAGGTTCTAAAACTCTTTATAGTTAAAGAAGGTAAAGAGCCTGAGCAGGGAGTTGCTTATCTTGATGACGGAACAATGGTGGTTGTTGAGGAAGGGAAACAATATATTGGTAAGACTATTGATGTGGTAATTCACAGTGTTTTACAAACAGGAACTGGAAGAATGATATTTGGCAAACCAAAGGCTGAGGCATCTGAACCGCATCATGAAGTGTAGCGCTATAATTGTTTCAGCTGGCTTAGGGAAAAGATTTGGCTCGCCAGATAAAGTATTTTTTGAAGTAAATGACAAACCAATTTTTATATGGGCTGTTCAAGCTTTTGACAATCTTGAGTTTATCAATGATATATGGATCGTAACAAGAAAAGATGCAGTCCAAAAAGTACGCTCTTATCTAAAAATTTTTAACATTAAAAAAGTTAAAGAAATTGTTGAAGGTGGAAAGGAAAGACAGGACTCTGTTTACAATGCCTTGAAAGTAATGCCAGAGGATACAGAAGTTGTTTTAATTCATGATGCAGCCCGTCCATTGGTCAGTAAAGAATTGGTAGAAAGGGTGTTTTATGCCATGAGTCCACAGATTGACGGTGTAATCCCGGTAACAAGAATAACCGATACAGTTAAATGGATTAAAAGTAAAAACATTGTTGGCGGAACGCTTAATAGAGAAATTCTAAGAACAGTGCAAACGCCTCAGGCATTTTGGTTTAAAAAGATTCTTAAGGTTTACGAAAAAGCTTACAGAGAAGGAGTTTATGGAACGGATGATGCCTTTTTAATAGAAAGATATGGTGGCACAATTTATACTGTAGAAGGTGATGAAAAAAACATTAAAATAACAACAAGGCAGGACCTGGAAAAAATGAAATCACTTTATTTAAACAATCTTCAGTCTTCAATCTTAAATATAAGAGTTGGTATAGGACATGACAGTCACAGGCTTGTCTCAGGAAGAAAACTTATTATCGGAGGAATTGAAATACCTTATGAAAAAGGACTTGAAGGGCATTCAGATGCCGATGTTTTAGTTCATGCAATAATTGATGCAATACTTGGCTCAGCAGGAGCAGGTGACATAGGAACACATTTTCCTGATACAGATCCTCAATATAGGGATATTTCAAGCTTTGTTTTACTTGAGAAAACTTTAAAACTTGTGCATGAGCAAAAAATTGAACCATTATGGATTGACTGCATAATATTTGCTGAAAAACCAAAACTCAGCCCTTATATACCGAGAATGGTACAAAACTTTCAAAAACTTGGATTAAAAGTAAACATCAAAGCAAAAACAGCTGAAGGCATGGGATTTATTGGAAGAGGTGAAGGAATAGCCGCCCAGGCAATATGCCTGAGCAGCATAAAATTAGAACCTTAAAATAGCTCTTGGAACATCCTTTACTGAGGCAACACCTGTAAGAAGCATTGCCTGTTTAAGCTCATTCTTTATATTGTCAAAATAAAGCTTAAGAGCTTCTCTTCCACCACCAAAAACCGCTACAACAACTGGTCTTCCAATAAGCACAGCATCTGCTCCAAGAGCAAGAAGCTTAAGCACATCAACTCCTGAACGAACTCCTCCATCTGCAATAATTTTAATTTTACCTTTAAATTTTTCAGCAATTTCTGGCAGAACCTCTGCAACACCTGGAGTGTGGTCAAGAATTCTTCCACCATGATTTGATACAACAATTGCTGAAGCACCCACGTTGTAAGCAATTTCAGCTTCTCTCAAAGTCATTATTCCTTTGAGAATAAATGGAAGAGAGGTTGCCTTAACGAGTTCTTCAATCTCCTTTGGAGATTTTGGACTGACAGGCTGTCCCTTCAGTGCCATTGTAATAAGTCCTGCTCCGTCAATATCAACTCCCACTGCTCTTGCTCCCGCATCTTCAGCCTGCTTTATTCTTTTGATTATCTCATCCTGTGCTCTTGGCTTAATTATAGGAATTCCTTTGCCATTATTTTTCTTAATTGCATTAATTCCACTTCCATACATTAATGGATCTGCTCCATCACCTGTCCAGCCAATTGTTCCTGCCATAATAGAGCCTGCAATTACCTCTTCACAATAAACCTCTTCTGTAATTGCACCTCCCATGTTGTATGTTGTTCCTGTGATTGGTGCAGCCATTACAGGAAGGGAAAGACTTTGACCAAAAATTTCAATAGCTGTATCAGGTTCTCTTACATTATGGATAGTGGAAAGATTGAGTTTGATCTTGTGTAAAGCTTCAATATTGGCTTTGAAAGAAGAGCCTGTTCCAACGCCACCCATACCCGGGACTTCTCCTGCACAGGCAATGCCATTGCAAATAGGACATACACGGCAGTAAGGTTTTAACTTTTCTTTTGCATTTTTTTTCACATCCTGCCAGTTCATCTGTTCCTCCTTAGAAATTTTTTGATAAAATATTATAAAACAAAGCGGGCGGTTAGCTCAGTTGGGAGAGCGCCAGAATCGCACTCTGGAGGTCGGGGGTTCAAGTCCCCTACCGTCCATCAAGAATTATCAAGGGTTTG